>DQGU01000017.1 GCA_003524565.1 Rhodospirillaceae bacterium | reverse complement strand
GCGACGCGGTGCCGGCTTGTCGGCAGCAGCGGGCGTTGCAACGCCTTCGCTGTTGTCGTTTGCCTCGGCAGAGTCTTCACGCTCTTTGCGTGCCTTCTCGGCGTTTTCTTCAGCAACGCGCACGGCCTCAATCTGGCGGGCTTTGTTGCTGCTTTCAGCGGCTTCGATAAGCTTGTCGGTCGCACCACGCAGGGCTTTCGACGTTGCTTCGATTTGAACGCGGCGTTTTTCGCGGTTTTCCGCTTCGCTTTCGAGCAGGCGCTCAAGACGCTGCGCCGCTTCGATAAGTTTCTGCGGGTCGATGGTGCCGCGTGCTTTGGAGTTCTGGGTCAGTTCGTACGCTTGCTCGATCATGTGCTGGGTCTGGTCGTGCATGCGGTCGCCCATTTCGTCGGCTTTCTTGATGGTCTGCGCGACTTTGAGGGAGGAACCCGCGATACCGGCGGCGACGAGCATTGCTTTCCACTCGTTCTGGCCGTTGCGCAGGATGTCCTGGATTTTCTTGCGCTGGTCTTCCATCGTCTCAATCATCTGCATCAGCTGTTGAGCGGCGATGACGGACTGCGCGCGGGAGCCTTCGAGAACCATCAGGCGGTCTTCGAAATCTTCGCGGCGCTTGATGACTTCTTTCATGAAGATTTCATCTTCGGGGTCGCCCGTCTCTTCGAATACTTCTTTTGCTTCTTTGATGTAGTCTTCATCGAAACGGCGCAGAACTTCTTTGCCGGCGCCGAGGTAGATGGAGATTTCGCGGGTGGCTTCGGTACGCGCCTTGCCGAGCTTCTCAGCTTCGCGCGTCACTTCGATAATGCCTTTTTCCGTGCTTTCGATGTTTTTGACCATTTTCAGCAGGTCTTCGAGCATCTGCGGCAGCGCTTCTTGCATTTCCTTGACGACTTTTTCGTCTTCGGTGCGCTTTGCTTTGGCACCCGAAACGCTGTCCCACATGCCGCGCATGAATTTGCCTACGCCCTTCACGCCCGAACCGGCCGCGCCGGCCATGCCTTGCAGTGCTTTGCGGGTCGCTTCGCCAAAGGTATCAAGGTTCATGTCCTTGATGCCGTTTTCGAGTTTGTCGAAAGCGGAAGCCATCACGTTGACTTCGGTGTTGAATTTGGTCTGGACGCGTATCATTTCGTTCGCGACTTTGCCGAGCTTGTCGAGCGGCGCGTTGCCATAGCTGATGACAGCTTCGAAGCTGTTGGGCGCTTTGTCGATGGGGTCCATGATGCGCAGCATTTCTTTGCGCAGGTCTTCTTCCGCATCTTCGAAGTAAACCACGCCACCGCGCGCGCGCTTCATACGCTGGCTGTCTTTCGGTTCGCCGCCGTCTTCCGCATTGCGGTTAAAATCTGCTTCGGCGCTGTGCTGTTTATTCATCATCTGGAAAGGCTCCTCGGTGAATCTATGGGTACACCAACGATGGGGGTTGCGTGACTGGTTATTTTTCTTAATCGCGACAAAATTACAAAAGCGATGACATAATGTCAAGCGCGGATGTCAATAATTTTTTAACGATTACGGTGACACATTATCCAATATTTCCGGCGTTTGCAAACGCGATTATTCTTTTTATTTTCAATGGTTTATATCTCTTATCCTCAGGAATCGCCCCCTGCCCGGCCGCGCATGGAGTGAAAAGTATTCCAAAGGTTAAAGGTAATAAAATTACCCTTCATGCTACACGCCACAAGCCTGCGGCGTTTTCAGATTCTTCCCTGCCCCGTGCTTACGGCTTGGGAACGTGATAGGCGAAAATATCTTCGTGCGACCAGCCGGCAAGGTCGGCACGCACCACGGCGGGCAGCGCCTTGAACAGGCCGTCGGCAATGTGCGTGCGGCCTTCGTGCGCCAAAAGCTCGTCCAGTTTTTCCTGAATGCCGTGCAGATAGATAACATCGTTGCAGGCGTAGTCGAGCTGCGCATGCGTCAATTCCGGCGCGCCCCAGTTGGTGCATTGCTGTTCCTTGGAAATTTTGACGCCCAGAACATGTTTGGCGACGTCTTCAAGGTCATGCGCCTGCGTATAGGTGCGCGCGATGCGCGACGCAATTTTCAGGCAATAGACGTTTTCAAGAATAACGCCAAGGTAATGGCCAATCCACCGCATGTCGCCGCGCGCGAAGTAGAACAGTTTTTTCTTCGAGGCGTCGGCCATCAGCTTTTTGACGTTCGGGCAATCGTAATTGTCCTTGTCAAACTGCACCATGTGCGTCTTGCCACCTTCGCTGCCGTCATAAATCTGCAGCAGGCACAGGCGGTCGCGCCAGACGTTCAGCCCCATGAATTCGCTGTCAACCGCCAGCGTGTCGCCGAAGGTCAGCCCGTCGGGCAAGTCGTTTTTATAAAGCACATAGCGTGGTTCGGACATGATGGTTCCAGTCGGTATAGGTCAGGTTAAAGTTTATAGTTCGGCTTGAATTTAGGCTTTTGCGCCGGTTGGTTGTTTTCATTGGCGCGTTTGTCCGCCATCGCGTTCACGCGCGCAATGTCGTCAAGGTAGTAGTTTTCAAGGCGGCTGTAATGGCGCCCGCCGACGTCCTTCAGCACGTCTTCGGCAACATTGCGCAGACCATCGAAGTTGTTTTCGCGCAGACCGTCCAGCGTGGCGGGCAGCGTGTTCGGCACGCGGTCGTTAAAAAAGCGCATCGCGGCCGCGCCAATAACGGGCTTGGCATCATCATTCGCGGATTGCGCCGATTTCAGCGTCAGCAGCGTCGCCGACAGGTTCAAAAGCTGCGCCAGTTCACCGCGGCGCGCGCTCGGCTCGAGCGCTTCGCAGTAATGTTCGAGCGCGAATTTGAAATAGGTCTTGTTAATCGCCTTCCTTTCCTCTTCGGGCACGTTGGGCGGCACGGGGAAGAGAACATCCGGCGCTTTTTCCGCCGCGGTTTTCATCTTTTCGCGGCCGCGGGCGATGTATTCTTCGAGCAGGATTTCAACCTTGAGGCTCTCCCCCTCGCGCACGAGCGGAGAGAAAGCTTCGGTCAGTTTCGTCCCCTCGCCCGGGAAATACTGGTCATAGCTGCGGTATGCCTGATTAAAGCGCGGCCAGAAGCCCTGCAGGTGCAGACCGTAATCGGCCACATGTATCAGCGCCATCGCGCCGAGGAATTGTTTTTCCTCCGCCGAACCCGCTGCGCGAATATCCTTCAGGAAGGTTTCCATCATGGAAATTTCATCTTCCCATTTCGCCTTGGGCAGCGCGAGCGGCCCTGCGGCCAGAAAATCCTTCGCCTTTTGCTGCACGATAGGGCCGATGCCGAGCGTGTCTTTCAGCACATAACCTTCGTCCAGCATGACGTTGATGAAGGCCACCGACTTGTTTTCGCGCACGACCTGGTCGTGATAATACAGCGATGCGAAATCAAGGATGTTCGTGTCAATCATCATGGTGCGGGGTTTTTCTTCGCCCAGCTTGGTGCCGACTTCTTCCATGGTGAAGATTTGCGTGGCCGCTTTAAAACCGCCGTTTTCAAGGTCGCGGTAGATAATGACCATATCCACGTCCGAAGACGCGATGGGCTGGTATCCGCCGTTTTTCATCGCGCGGCCGAAAGAGCCCGCCATGATAACCAAATCCGCATTGGGGTGATGTTTCTCCAGCCACGGCTTGAGAACTTTTTCGACGACATCGTGTGCCTGCTGCATACGCGCCTCTCCTTGATAGATATTCGGGTGTGTGGCGCGACCCTAGCAACTCAGCGGATTCGGGTAAAGCGCGGGGCGGTGCAGCAAAGGCGAAATCCGGACAAAACCCGAAAGAATGTATGTCTATTATAACATTACGAAAAAACGGAGCTGCTTGACCCTGCCCGCGGCTGCGGTATGTTCACATAACTTATTTAAAGGTGCCCCTTGTCCAAGCCCAAACGCCCGCAACACCCCCAAGGTAAAGAGTCCCCGCGCCGCCCGTGGCTGCGCGGTGCATTGCTGGCCACTTTCACCGCTGCAGCAGCTGGCGGCGGCATCGCGGCATGGCAGGCGACCGCGCCCGATAGCCCCTATGTCCACCCCCGCGCCACCAAGGCCTATCATCTGCCGACGCGCGATTGCACGGAAATGCTTCTGTCGGATGCGCCCCTGCCCGCCGCCCCGCGCGGCAACGGCCAGCCCGTGATGATTGTGCCGGGCTTTCTGGGCGGCGAGACGACGATGAGCCGCCTGACGGACAAACTCGGTGCGCATGGCTATACGGCCTACGGCTGGGGGCAAGGCGTCAATACAGGTATCAGCGAAGACGTCGTGCTGGGCATGGGCACGCGCCTGAACGAGATTGCACAAAAACATCCGGGGCAGAAAATCGCGCTGGTCGGCTTCAGCCTTGGCGGCGTTTACGCGCGCGAACTGGCGCGGCAGTTTCCGGACAAGGTATCGCAGGTGATTACCCTCGGCGCGCCGTTTTCAATGACGGATAAAAAAGGCGAACTCGACCCCATCATGCGCCGCGCCTATAACGCCTTCAACCCGCCGCTCAGTGACGAACAGGAAAGCGCGGGCGACACGCGCAGCCCGTTGCCCGTCCCCACCACATCCATCGTGGGCATGCAAGACCGCATGGTGAACTGGCGCGCCAGCCTGAATTACGCGGCGCCAAACACGGAAAACATTCCCGTCAATGCAGGCCACCTGTCGCTGACGCGCGATGCGCGCATCGCGGATATCATCCTGCACCGCCTTGCCGCGGGGGCGGACAACTGGCAACCCCTCGCGCCCAAGCTCTGCACACCGAAAGCGTCCTAGAGAATTACTGTAGCGAGAATTACCGCAGCGCTTTTTCCCGCCGCATGGCGCGCGTGATGCGATACGCCGCACCGCCCAGAAAAAACATCGGCGCGCCGAACAGGCATAGCGTATAGGCAACCTCCATCTGCTCGCGCAAATTTCCGGTTTGTTTTTCTATTTCTTCGCTGCGTGTTTCGACTTCTTCCCTGAGCGGCGCCATATCGTCATCGCCGCGGGAGTGGATGTTTTCGACCAGTTCACGTTCCCGCTCGGCCAGTTCGTTTTGTTGCTGCCGGATATATTCGATGTTATTTTTATCGTCGTCTGCAATCGCTTCGCGCAAATCTTCCTGCAACCTTGCAGATTCCTCGGCAATCTCCTGAAATTCCGCGCGGTCTTCGTCGGTAAGCCCGCCGCTCGCCGCGCCGGATATAGCCTTGCCGATGTCGCTGAAGGCCGGCAGGACTGCGCCGTGCACAGAGCGCGTGATGTCGATATAAAAATAAGCCGACGCCAGCATGAGAAAAAGACCGCAGAGCATGCAAAACAGCGACAGCATCTCCACGATGGCCGCCGCGCCGACGCCCTCTTCGCTTGTACCCTCTGGTGTCCGGCTCATGACTGGCTCCTTTGCTGTTTCAAAGCATAGCCAAAAAGGCGCCCCCCTGTAAAAAAGAAAAGGCCGGAGGATATCCGGCCTTTCTTGTACGAAGCGACGTTACGGCTTAACCGCAACCGCAGCCGCCGGTGGAGCAGCTGCCTTCTTCTTTTTTCTCGGTCTTGGCGGCTTCAGCCTGTTTTTTGGCAGCTTCGGTCGCACAGCAGCCGCTATCGTCTTTCTGGGCTTGTTCTTGGTTGGTCATGAGTTCCTCCTTCGTTGAAGTGTTCATGCGTAAAATCATCACGGTATTTGATGATAATAATCATCTATGCCGCCTGCACGAAAAGTCAACGCCGCGCCGCCGTGCAAAAAAAGTGTTACTAAACAAACAGATGTTAAGGCTGCGCCGGCTTTGGGGGCAGCGGGTTATTCCGGAAAGGTTTCAGCGCCGCGCGGATGGTATCCAAATCCTCGCTGCCCACGGCGCAAATCGTATCGGCGCCGCCATAATAAACGTAAAGCCGCCCGTTATCGACCACCGCGCCGCAGGGAAACACCACATTGTTCACATCGCCCGAAATTTCGTAATCGGCTTCGGGGCGCAGTGATGGCGCTTCGCTCTTGGCCAAAATCTTTTTCGGGTCTTTTTTGTCGAGCAGCATCAGGCTAATCGTCCATTTGAAATCGTCCGAAATGCTGGAATAGACAAGCAGCAAACCTTCGGGCAGCTCCACGGGCGGCGCGCCCGGCTCGATACCGTGCGCTTCATAGCCGTTGTTCTGCGGGCCGAGCAGCTGGTCTTTTTCAATGTCGTAGCTTGCCCACATTTTTTGCCACGCGGCAGGGTTTGTGAAATCTTCGGGCGCAGGGGACATCATGGTGCGCTCCACCCCTGCCTCGTCTTTCCACATGAAATGCACCTTGCCGCCGCTTTCGAACAACACGCCCGCCTTGCAGCGGCGGTCGGGGCCGATGACCCCGTGTTTTTCAAACGTGCGGAAATCTTTGGTGCTGGCAAGCGCGATGCGGATGCCTTCGTCCGCGTCGGGCTGCGAGAGGCCTTTCGCAATCGACGTATAAAGGATGTAATAGGTATCGCCGATTTTGGTGATGCGCGGGTCTTCAAGCCCGAATTTGTCAAAGCTCTGGTCAGGCTTCAGCGCGGCGGCATCGACAAGCTTGAAATCCTTGTCCGGCGCGGCGCCTTCCCACAGGCTCAGGTGCGATGTGTAATTGTCGTCGAACTGGTTGACGGTGCCGATTTTCTGGTAGCCCTTGGGCACGGAGCGCACCAGCATCACAAAATGCCCGTCGGCGTGTTTTGCCGCGCCCGGGTTGAACGTTGCGCCCAAATCGCCTTCGGGTCGCACCACAATGCCATGCCTTTTCATCACCGCCTGCTGCCTTTCGCTTCGGTTAAGAGATGCCTGTCGATATGAGAGCGGGCAGCATAACCGCATACCCGCACGCAGGCAACCCTCGCGCTACGAAACGCGTGCATAAAGCTTATGTGCGGCGCACAAAATCAGGGGCAGTTCAAAATAACGTTGGTGCGGCCATGGGTGGTCTGGATGACGTTGGCAATGCAGTCTTTATCCTGCCCGTCCTTGCCTTTGATGGTGACCTCGTACTGCCCCGCGGGCAGGTCATAGAAAGCCTTGGGCAGCGTCACATCGCGCACCTGCAAGCCGAATTCGCGGTTGATTGGCTCAATCGCTTCGGCCTTTTTTTGTTCGGGAGTTTTGGGCGCTTCGGCCATGCCGTCGCAACCTGAGGTCATAAGCGCAAAGGGCAAAAGCGCGGTCAAAAAAGCTTTTCTCATCAAATCCTCCTGCTGTCTGAATGTGCGGTATCATAGCACCGCTTTTAAATTTATGTCAACCTAAAAAACATGCCACGCGTGCACGCCACTTGTCGCAGGGCAACAGGAAACCACATATAATGATGGCATGACAGTTATCGCGCAAAATCTGGTTCACCGCCGCATCCTGCTGATTATTTCGGGCGGGATTGCCGCTTATAAAAGCCTCGACCTCATCCGCCGCCTGCGGGAGCGCGGGGCCGATGTGCGCTGCATCCTGACATCGGGCGGAGCGCAGTTCATCACACCGCTGTCTGTGGGCGCGCTGTCGGAGAACAAAGTTTATACCGATCTCTTCTCCCTGACGGACGAACAGGAAATGGGGCATATCCGTCTTGCGCGCGATTGCGACCTTGTACTGGTCACGCCCGCCAGCGCGAATATCATGGCGCGCGCGGCGCAGGGGCTGGCGGATGATTTGGCCTCCACAGTTTTGCTGGCGACGGACAAACCCGTCATGATGTGCCCCGCCATGAACCCCGCCATGTGGGCGAACGCCGCGACACAGGAAAACATCGCAACGCTGAAACGCCGCGGTATCCGCTTTGTCGAACCCGCCGTCGGCGATATGGCCTGCGGCGAACATGGCCCCGGCCGCCTGCCAGATGTGCCGGAGATTGTCGCCGCCGTATCGGATTTTTTTGCCGTGAACGGCCCGCTGCGCGGCCGCCGCGCAATTGTCACCAGCGGCCCCACGCACGAAAGCATCGACCCCGTGCGTTTCATCGGCAATATTTCATCCGGCCGCCAAGGCCATGCGATTGCCGCCGCATTGGCGGGCGCGGGCGCGGATGTCACCCTTATTTCCGGCCCCGTGCAGGAGCCGCCGCCCGCCGGCATCCATATCGTGCGCATCACGACCGCCCAGCAAATGCTGGAAGCGACGCTGAAATCACTTCCGGCAGACATCGCCATTTTCACGGCAGCCGTCGCGGATTATCGCCCCGCAGAAGCGGCCACGCATAAAATTAAAAAATCCGGCGATGACGGCATATCCCTCGCCCTTGTGCAGAACCCCGATATTCTGCGCACGGTGGCGACAGGCGACCATCGCCCCGCGCTTGTCGTCGGCTTCGCAGCCGAAACCGACGCGGGGATTGAAGATGCGAAAAAGAAGCTCGCGCGCAAAGGCTGCGACTGGCTGGTGCTGAACGATGTGGCAGGCGGCAAAGTATTCGGTCAGGCCGACAATACCGTGACCGTCCTTAAAAACAGCGGCAAGGACATCAGCGCCGATAGCTGGCCGAACATGAGCAAACAGGACGTCGCCCGCCGCCTTGTAGCTGAAATCGCGGAAGCGTTATAAGAATAAATCCACAATGCCGTGCAGATGCGCAGCGGATTTAGCGCGGCCAGCTTTTGTCGCCGTCGATATAGACGCGGAACCACAGCTCCAGCATCAAAAGCGCGAAGCCCTGGCGCATTTCAATCATGTCCCCGTCACGCACGCGGCCGACAATGTGGCGCACAACATCCGGATTGAAAAGTCCGCGCGCGCGCACGGCTTTTTCAGACAGGCAGGTTTCCATCAAATCGCGCATCAGGCGGGCGGAAAGGAAACGCTGCATCGGCAAGTTTGCATGACGGCGCGAAATTTCGGGCAAGCCCGGCGCCACCTTCTCCACATAATTGCGTATCATCACCTTGCCCTTGCCGCCCTGATATTTCAGGTGGTCAGGGGCGGAGAGGATAAATTCCACCAGCGCGTTGTCCATATACGGCAGGCGCAGCGTGGTCGATGTCAGTCCGGCAATTTTATCCGCGCGCAGCAGGGTGCTGTCTTGCAGGACATAGTCTTTTTGCAGCGCCAGCAGCGACGATATAGGGGTCGGCCACGACAGCGCGCTTTCGCGGCCGCTGTCCATGAAACTTTCCATCACAGGCGACATCGTGCCGGTATAAAGCGCAGCTTTGTCACGCGCCGTAAAAACCGCCGTCATCATGGCATAACGGCGCATCAGGCTGCTGCGTCTATTGCCCAGTTCGGACAGCACCATCAAAATACGCTGGCGGCATTTATCACCGATGCGGCCATTGCAATCGAACTGGCTGTCCATCCACGATTGAGGCAGCAGATTTACACCCGCGCGGTAGAATGCGGAGAAGAGCGGCGGCATACGGCTCATACGCAAGAATGCTTCCTGCTGCAAAAGCCCGCACATCATGTCCTCGGCGCCGACGCCGCGGATGATGCCGTCCGTGCCCTGCCCCGCTTGCTGCGACAGCATATAGGACGAAACAACGGCTGGGTCGCCCAGCGGTTCGTCAAGCGCCCAGACGATTTCCGGCAATTTTTCCATGTCCGGCGGCGTACAGATGATTTCGTTGTGACGCGTGCCCAGACGCCGTGCGATTTCCCGCGCAGGCAAAAGCGCTTCTTCGTCACCGTCATAGCCGACGGTAAAAGTATCCAGCCCGTGCGGCGGCGCGTCCTTCGTCAAAAACGCGGCGATAGCCGTTTCCTCGGCCGCGCCGGAAAGCGCGATGGCCGGTTTGTGCAGCCCAGCGGCAGACTGCGCGATGGCATCTTCGAGCAGCGTATCGAAACGCGCCTGAAAATCCGCATCGGTTTTCAGCGACGCATCCGGGCGCATATAGGTTTCCCACTGCCAGTAAGGCTCCACCATCACATGCAGGCCGGGGTTCCATATCAGGCGGTGGCCGGCGGGCAGTTTATGCACGCCCTTCAGAAAGGTGCCGGGGCCCGGGCTATAGCCGAAAGACAAAAAGGCATCTATGGCACGCAATTCGGGCACGGGACGCACACCTGGATGTTCCAGCAGCGCCTTCAGTTCGGACGCGAATACGAAATCGCCCGATTGGGTGGTGGTGTAGTAAAGCGGTTCCTGCCCCATGCGGTCGCGGGTAATGACCACGAAATCTTTGAGCGTATCATGCACGGCAAAAACGAAACGCCCGCGCAAATGCGTGGCAAGGTTCAGGCCGTAAGCCTCGTACAAATGCAGCACAAGTTCGGCCGTGCTGTCGTTGCGGCAGTGGATGCCCTTGCGCTCAAGGTCCGCGCGCAGGGCGGCATAATTGGAAATTTCGCCCGAAAACAAAACGGCGATACTGTCGTCGCGGCTATAGGCGGGCTGCGCCGCGCCTTCGGCTGCGGTGGTGCGTACGCCCATAAATACAGGATTCGCGTGATAAAACGCCTCGCCCCCGCGGCCACGGTGAAGCAGCTTGCGCACCATTCCCTGAAGGGTTTCCGGCGTCTGTGCCTGACCGAAATAACCCGCTATGCCTGCCATTATATCCCCTGTATCCCCGGTACCGTGGCGTTTCGTCGCGCAAGCATACTACACTATAACAACTCAGCCGCCAACCTCCCGCATACGGTCGCCTTCGGCCGCCGTTTCGGGGGGCAGCGGGGTCATCTTGACAAGGGTAATCTGGTTGCGCTGCTTTTTAAGCACGTCAAAGCGGAAACCGTGGAAGGTAAAGGACTGGCCGACACTGGGGATACGCTGGCTTTCATACAAAAGCAGCCCCGCAACGGTGGAATAATCATCATCCGGCATGTTCCAGCCCATATCGCGACTCAGGTCGCGCAGGGTGACTTTGCCGTCCACAATAAAGCTGCCATCCGTCTGCGGGCGCACACCGGTGACGGCGATATCATGTTCGTCGTCAATCTGGCCGACGATTTCCTCCAGAATATCCTCAAGCGTAATCACCCCCATCAGGGCGCCGTATTCATCGACCATGATGGCGAAATGTTCGCGGCGGCGGCGGAAAGCCTGCAGCTGTTCGAACAGCGTTGCGGATTCGGGGATAAACCACGGCTCCATCATCGCGCGCGTCAGGTCGAGTTTTGACACATCCCCCCCGCAATGGCGCAGCTCCTGCAACATCAGTTTGGAGTGTATCACACCGATGATATTGTCCGGGCTTTCGCGCCAGACCGGCAAACGGGTGAAGGAGCTGTGCATCACTTCGTCCACAATCCGGTCGATGGGCTGGTCGGCATTAATCATGCGCACGTTTTTACGGTGAACCATGACTTTTTCGACATTCACATCGGCAAGGTCGAGGATGGATTTCAACATCGCGCGGGTTTCCTGCCCCTCGCCGTCGTCATCCCGCTGTTCACCGCCGCCCAGAAGGTCGATGGCGCCGCGCAGTTCTTCCTGCTGCGCCTCTGCATGGTCGAGGGATTCGCGGCTGACACCACACAAACGGAATACAACGTTCACCACACGCGAAATTTCACGCGTGACCGGCGAAAAAACAAGCACAATCGCGGAAACTACAGGCGCGACGGCCAGCGCGAGGCGGTCCGGATGCAAAAGCGCGTAGGTCTTGGGCATCACCTCTGCAAAAATCAGCACCAGAAATGTCACGCCGATGGTGGCATAGGCCACCCCCGCCTCGCCCACCGTTTTAATCAAAACCGACGTCGCAAGCGCGGAGGCTGAAATGTTCACAAGGTTATTGCCGAGCAAAAGCCCGCCAATCAAACGCTCTTTATGCTCGCGCAGTTTATTCACCATGGCGGCGCGGCGGCTGCCGTCTATTTCCATGCGGTGCATGCGCGCGCGCGACGCCGCCGTCAGCGCGGTTTCGGAGCCTGAAAAGAACGCGGACAAAACCAGCAGCACAAAGAAAAGCACCAATTCAGTAATAAAATCGCCCATTGTGTTGTCAGCCCGTTACTTGTTTAAGGAATGCGTGCACGTCCGCTTCGTCGGTATCGCGCGACACAAAAGCCCCGCCGATGCCGCGCATCAAAATAAGCGTGATGCGCCCGCCGTCATTTTTTTTGTCCCCGCGCATGGCGGCCAGCACATCATCTGCAGCCACCTCGAAAGGCGGATGCGTCATCATGCCCGCGGCTTTCAGATGGTTTTCAATGCGCACGGGCGCGTCCTCGGCGCAAAGCCCGCGCAGCACCGAAAATTTCGCCGCCCACAGGCAGCCAATCGCCACCGCTTCGCCGTGCAGCAAGCGGCCGTCATATCCGCCAATTTTTTCCAGCGCGTGGCCGAAGGTATGTCCAAGGTTCAAAAGCGCGCGGATGTCTTTTTCCTCGCGTTCATCTTCCGCCACGATGTCGGCCTTGGCGCGGCAGCTGACGGCTATCGCCGCGCGCTGCGCCTGCGTGTCGCCCGACAGCAGCGCGGCGCCGTTTTGCTCCAGCCATTCAAAAAAATCCGGCCGGTTAATCAGCGCGTATTTCAAAACCTCCGCATAGCCCGCGCGCATTTCGCGCGGCGGCAGCGTGGCCAGCACGTCCGTATCAATAAACACCGCGCGCGGCTGGCAAAACGCACCGACAAGATTTTTGCCCAGCGGCAGGTTAATACCCGTCTTGCCGCCGACGGAGCTATCGACCTGCGCCAGAAGCGTTGTCGGAATTTGCACAAAATCAATCCCGCGCATTAAAACAGCTGCGGCAAAACCCGTGATGTCGCCCACAACCCCGCCGCCCAGCGCCACCAGCGCGGATTTCCTATCAATCCCCGCAGCAAGCGCGTTTGAGAGAATATGCTCCAGCTGTGCGAAATTCTTGCTGCCCTCGCCCGCCGGCAGGACGACAGGGGGCACAACCTCAAACCCCGCCGCTTCAAGCCCCGCTACCAGCGCAGGCAAGTATGGCCGTGCGGCGATATGGCTGTCTGTCACGATGCAGATTTTCTTTGCGCGCAAAACTCCGCGCAGGCTTGCGCCTGCCGCCGCAAGCGTACCCGCGCCAATATATATATTGTAATCGCGTCCGCCGCCGAGGGAGACCGCCACCGTTTGCATATCCGCCCCTGTCATGTGTTTTCTCCGCGTTTATCCGCCGTGCGCACCGCTGTGCCGCGCGGCATGTCTCCGGCGGGCAGCAGGCCCTGCTGCGCCAATTCGCGCCGTATACGCCGCGCCATGGTTTGCGGCGATTGCTGGTCCGTGACCAGCGTAATGTCCGCTTCTGCATAAACGGGATAGCGTGCATCCATCAGCTCGCGCAGTTTTTGCGCGCGGTCAACGCCCTGCAGCAGCGGACGGTGCGCCGTGCGGCGCGTGCGCGCGACCAGCGTTTCCAAATCCGCCTTCAACCAGACGGACACAGCGTGTTTTTTAATGGCGGTGCGCACCGCAGGCTGTATAAACGCCCCGCCGCCGGAGGCCAGCACAATCGGCGCGCCTTGCAACAACCGCTGCATGACTTTCAGCTCGCCTTTGCGAAATTCCGCTTCGCCGAATTCTGCAAAAATATCCGGAATGGTCATGCCCGCAGATTTTTCGATTTCATGGTCGGCATCCACAAACGGCACCCCCATCAGGCGCGCCAATTCGCGGCCAACACGGCTTTTGCCCGCGCCCATCAGCCCCACAAGTACGATTATCGGTAAGGTTTTTGGCATTTTTTCCCGTTATTCCAGTGCTTTAATCTGCCTGTTTCCGGCGGCGAAATCAAGCCAAGCGCCATATTTTGCACTTATGAAAAAATATATTGACTTATGGTATGCGCCAGCGTAAAACATTATGCAGCTTTATGGTATTTAACCTTGGTCGGGCGCTTAAACTCGTTTTGAGAATAAACGGGCAAGGCGCGAAAAAGGAAAACCGGAGCCAAAAACCGCCAAATATGTTGAAAACGCAAACACGTTTGAGGCATATTCAAAACGACAACAACGCGCGGTAAAAGAAAAAGAAGGCACACATGTCAAAACTCCTGACCTCCCTTGTTTTTCTCGCGTTTGTTTTTGCCGCTGGCGGCTTTGCGGTTCTGGCAGTCTGGGACGTTCCCGTTGCCCAGACGACCGTGGAAAAGACGCTGGACAGCAGTGCGTTCCTGAACCGGAACATCTGAGCTCCGCATTTTCCAGGTTTCCTGACATAACGCCCGACGGCGAATCATTCTGGTAAGAACGATTCCACGGGCACCAAGGCGGTATCATCGCCCTAAGGTACTCAAAAACAGTCGTTTTCGGGTACAGAGGGGCGGACTGAGAGCCTTATACGGGATATGACGGAAAATCGTGAAAATTTCATGGCTTTAGGCAAATTCTTGATTTTTGACCTTAAGTTCAGTGAATACTAAAAATAAATTTTCACATATTCCCTCTTGCAATTCCCTCGGGGATACGGCTTTATGTCTTAAAGTTCACTTGTTACGGAGGTGTACAGCTCAAAATAAGCCAATAAATCAAAGGCAATTGAGTTGTGCTCAGAAACTTTACAAAGGAGAAACACACTATGGCTCGTCCAGGTCGTCCCAGAATGCCTAAAGCCCCCCTGCCCGGGAGCGTCGAGGGCTTTCTCGATATGCTCATCGCCGAACGCGGCGCTGCGCTGAACACCCGCCACGCCTACGAACGTGACCTCGCTGACGTCTGCGCTTTTCTGAAAAAGAGCGGCAAAGACATCGACAGCGCGACCACGGCTGATCTCAAAGAATATCTGAACGAACTCAGCGATCGCGAAAATGCGAAAAGCAAGGGCGGCGGCAAAACGGCCGTTCGTACCATCGCTCGCCGCATCTCTGCGCTGCGCCAGTTCTTCGGCTTCCTGGTTTCCGAAGGCAAACGTCCGGAAGACCCGACGTCCACCATCGAAAGCCCGAAGCAAACCCGTACTCTTCCGAAAATTTTGAGCGAAGATGAAGTCACCGTACTCATCAACACCGCTCAGAAGCAAGGCGGCCCGGAAAGCATCCGCCTTGTTGCCCTGCTCGAGATTCTCTATGCGACAGGCCTGCGCGTTTCCGAACTCGTTGGTCTGCCCCTCACCGCCATCGGCCCCGACAGCCGTTACCTGACTGTCGAAGGCAAAGGTGGCCGTGAACGCATGGCTCCCCTCTCCGAGCCGGCTCAGAAAGCGATGCGCGCATACATGGAAATTCGCACGAAATTCCTGATGCCGGATCGCGCCGAATCGCAAAGCAAGTGGCTGTTCCCGTCGCGTACGTCGGAATCCGGCCACCTGACCCGCCAGCGTTTCGCCCAGCTGCTGAAAGAGCTGTCCCGCAATGCCGGTATTGATCCGGAGCGCGTCAGCCCGCACGTTCTGCGCCATGCCTTCGCAACCCACCTGCTCAAGCACGGTGCGGATCTGCGTTCGGTGCAGAAAATGCTTGGCCATGCAGACATCGCAACGACCCAGATTTATACTCAGGTCGTCGGCGATCAGGCCAAAGAAGCTGCTGAGAAGCATCCGCTCGCGCAGAAAGCGAACGGCTAACCACCCCATTTGCATACCGCTGCCTGTTCCGGGGCATGTATGTGAATAAAATTGAAGAAGGACGCTTTCCCAAACGAAAGCGTCCTTTTTCTATGCCCGCCCCAAAGTCTATGTAAACAGAGGCTTGCTGTGTTTCCTTGAATATAAGGCATATTTCGCTATACTGCGGCCTTTCTGGCGCTGCCTTGCCGCGCCGCCTATGACACAACGGAAAGCACTCATGGTCTATCATCTGGAATTTGAAAAACCCATCGTCGAGCTGGAAGCGAAAATCGCCGAACTGGGACAGCTGTCCAACAGTGGCGACATGCAGGAAGAAATCACCCGCATGCGCGAGAAGTCGGAGCGCATTCTTATCCAGACCTATTCCAAACTGGCGCCCGACCAGAAAGTGCAAGTGGCACGCCACCCGAGCCGCCCGCACTTCCTTGATTACACCAAACGCCTTATTCAGGATTTCACCCCGCTGGCCGGCGACCGCTATTTCGGCGAAGACGCCGCGCTTTTGGGCGGGCTTGGCCGTTTCCGCGGGCAGAGCGTCGTTGTCATGGGGCAGGAAAAAGGCCACGACACCCAAACCCGCATCCATCACAATTTCGGCATGACCAAACCCGAAGGCTACCGCAAGGCGCAGCGCCTGCTCGCCATGGCCAGCCAGTTCAAATTGCCGGTCATCACGCTGGTGGATACCGCAGGCGCCTTCCCCGGTATCGAAGCGGAAGAGCGCGGCCAGTCCGAAGCCATCGCCAAATCCATCGAATCCTGCCTGCGCGCCGAAGTGCCCGTCGTATCGACGATTATCGGCGAAGGCGGCTCCGGCGGCGCGATTGCGATTGCCACCGCCGACCGCGTGATGATGCTGGAACATTCCATTTATTCCGTCATTTCGCCCGAAGGCTGCGCCTCCATCCTCTGGCGTTCTGCCGAATTTGCGAAAGACGCCGCGCGCGCGCTGAAACTCACGGCACAAGACCTGAAACAGCTCGGCATCATCGACACCATCATCGAAGAGCCCATGGGCGGCGCCCACCGCGAGCCGGAGCGCACCATCGACGTTGTCGGCGATTATATCGAACGCGCACTGGCGGAGCTGAAACCCCTCGACGGTGCCACCCTCAAAACCCGCCGCCGCCAAAAATTCCTTGAAATGGGGCATACGGTTTAACCCGTCCCGCTCGCCCTTACGGTTTCGATAGCTATAAAAAGCCACAGCAACCCCATCGGCTGCTGTGGCTTTTGAAATCTGAATTCTTTTTTTGTCATACCGGCGCAGGCCGGTATGACGCGGTGCTTTATTATTTTGTAGCGGCGGGTTTTGCGGCCGCTGTTTCGGGGCGGGCTTTCTGGTGCAGACGGTCCAACATTTCGCGGATGGGGGAGCCGAGGCGGTAAACCGCCGGCTGCGTATGAATGGCCCAATCCAGCACCCGCGCCATGGCGGGCGATTGCGCAATCGCGTTGTCGCGGTATTTTTCGTAGGTAACGCCCGCATAAGGGTTCGGCATAAAGCGCGGTACGGTCACAACCGCCGCCACAAAAACGCCCATCATCACCGCCTGCACGGGGAAACGCATGTAGCCCGGCATCAAATGACGGCGCATCAGCGCGGCAAGCCCCGCGCGCACCATGATGTTCCACCAGCGCAGCAAGGTCAAAAGAACAACCAGCAGCGAAATAATCAGCGCGACAGCGGGAATATAAACCGCGCGCGCGTAATCCTTGCCCTTTTCCGCCAGCGGCTGGCCGTTGGCGTATTGCTGTTTTTCCGCTTCGATATCGCCGAGCATGTTATCGACTATCTGGCGATAGCGCGGCAAAATCATTTTCTTGAAAAACACATCGGGCGACATCACCAGCTCATCCACCGACGGCAGCGGCGGGATGCCTGCGGCCTCGAAAAATTCGGGTATCGACAGGCCGGGGCGCATGCCTGCGGGCGCTTTCTTTTTCCATTTGCGGTCGATTTCCTGCCGTACCAGCACCTCCACCGTCTGGCGGAAAGATTCCGGTTCGTAATACCAGTTGACGGGCAAGGTCAGCCCGGCATCCGGTATTTTGGTCGTGATATATTCCTGCACTTTTTCGCGCAGTTTCAGCTGCGTCGGATAGGCCGCCACAAATTCCGCCCGCGTCTGTATATCGGGCGTATAGCCGCCGGAGCGCGCCGCGAATTCCCGCTCCGCCTCCGACGCCACATCGGCGACGATGCTGCGCTCCTTCCCTTGTAACAGCGGCGGGCAATTCCGCGTGGCGCAATATTCGCGCAGGCGGTCTTTATAGGGGGCAATGCGCTGCACCATGCTAAGGCCGCTCGCGCTTATGCGCTGCTGATATTCGCGCACGCCCGCCTTATATTTTTTCCAACCGTTGTCGATTTCCTTTTCGACTTCGGCGACGGCTTTGCGGCTTTCTTTTTCCACTTCTTCCTGCGACATCGCGCGGTCGTATTCTTCGGATGCCTTTCTATAGGGCATATAGTACTGGTCAATCATCTGCTGCTGGATATTGGTGCGCTCTTCGGACACTTTTTCAAGGTAGCGGTCATATTGCGCGCGCGGAGAAAACCACATGCCGCGCGATGCCACGCTTTGCACCATTTTATCCTTGTTTTCTTCCATGTCCGCACGGATGCCTTCGGGGCTGAGCATCCACATGCTGCCCAGAATAATGCGTGCCGACTTCACGCTGTCGAGTTCGTCTTCGGCATCGCAAAGCGCCAGCTCTTCAAGGTTGATGGTGCAGTTTTCAAGAATGGAGCGCAGCAAAAGCACATAGCGCGCATTCACCCGCTGCTCCCACGTCGTGCGTTCGATAAGCGCCTGTTCAATCAGCAGCTTCTGCCCCAGAAACACCGCAGGCCAGACGATAAGAAACAGGCTGACCACATTCACAAAAACATTCCGTCCCCGCCCGATGGCCGAGCCATAAGCCACCCCCAGCGCGGGCGCCATCGACAGCAGAATATCTTTGCCGGACGGCGTGATGGGGAAACTGCCGGGCCCTGCAATCGTCGCCCAGAAAATCACCATCATCGGCACCAGCGCCAACAGGCCGACCATATAGTAAAGCCAGCGCAGCCGCCCTGCCGTGACATGAAACGACGACGACGCGAAAAGCCCCAGCACCAGAAGAAAACATCCGCCCGCCGATACGCTGCGGCCGAAGACCTGCAAATCTTCCATCTTCGCGGGGTCGGAACGCACACTGCCCGCGATATCGAGCAGCGACATATTGAATTCAATTTCCGCGACCAGATAGCCCACACTAAGCAAGAGCAAAAGCCCCGCCCCGCTGAAAGCTTTTTTGGCAAATCCCCAGACGGGCGCCAACTGCGCGCGGACAGCAGGCGGCAATAGCGGTTGACGCCGGGACTTTTTGCGTACATTCCGTTTTTGCGGCGGCTTGTCTGTGCCCGTTTTTTTTGTAGGCGCGCCGGCCAGATTTTCATCCGGCCATTCCGCCGCAAAATCATCGTAAACGCCTGTATCGGGCGGCGTCAGAATAGAAACCTCGCGGTCTTCGTCCACCGCCTCGGGAGGCACGACATCTAGCGGCACGGCGTCCGCATCCGGCGCAGCGTCATGGCTATGCCCGTCCGCCGCAGCGGCAGAGGCGTTTTCTGGCGCGCGCGTGGCCGCTGGCTTTTCGGGCGTGGCATCATTGCTCATGCTTTCAGCTTAGCACGGGAAGAAACCCCGCCGCCAATCCGTTTTTCGCCCAAGCCCCAGCCTAAACCATTGTTCGGCCGCGCAGTTTACGCCGTGATTTTATGGGGAATCTGGGCGCTTTCCTGCGCTTTGCTCTCCCCGCCACGCGCCGCTTTTATCTGGCGCTGCACGGATGTCACCTGCTGGCTGGTGCGCGCGGCGGTGCGGTAGTATTCCATCAGGAACACGCGCAGCGCGGCGGTAAACGACGCCCCCGGCTCTTTCAGGTCATGCACCGCGCCGCAAAGGTCGTGGATGCTGCATGTCTCCAGCTCAGCAACTTCGCGCAGGGCATGCCACATTTCCGGCTCCAGCCGCACGCTGGTGCGGCGTTCGTGAATGCGCACGTTTTTGCTGACCAGCGCGCCCTGCTGCACAGCCTTGCGTGCGGCCTGTACGGGTAATTTGTCTTGCTGGTTGTGACTATAAGAAGAGTGTTGAAATGCCTCGGCCATAAGTATCCCCCTTTGATTTAAAAAGACGTGTCATGAAAAAATCTCGTGCAAAAATAAAATCTGTTTTTATGGCAGTGCCCGCATGCGGGCAGAGACGGCCTTAAAACCGCCCCTTGGTGGTACTGTATGCGTACTCTAGAATGCAACCCCTCTTATTACAACTATAAATTGAATTAATTAAAATTTTACAACAATTAGATGTAACGCGCTGCATCATATTGCGTGTGACTTGCCCGTGCGTGCAGCAATCTGAAAAATACAGCCCGCAAAACAACCGCTTCCCCGCCCGCCCTGTCCTACGCGGCTATGCGGACTATTTTTACCCCCGCATACACGGCGCTGCCGCGATTCCGGCAAAACAGCAGGAATCGGCAGGTCGCATAAAAATTCTCCCTGCGTTTTCAATGGCAAAGCTGCGTTTTTGCCCCGCGCCACCTTGTATTCACGCCGAAGGACGTTCATAATTTTAAGATGTGGGATTTTAAGGGAAAATCGTTTCTGCATGGTCTGCGCGACCATCAAGAAAAAATGCCAACGCCGCGCAAAGGCTGCGACGTGCCGGGCTGCCCGCATACGGGTGATTACAAAGCCCCCAAGTCGCGTTATGACCTGCGCGATTATTACTGGTTCTGCCTCGACCATGTGCGCGATTACAACGCGAACTGGGATTTTTTCAAGGGCATGAGCCCGGGTGAAATCGAACACCACATGCTGAAAACCATGGTCTGGGACCGCCCGACGTGGCGTATGACGGAGGCCGGACTTTCCGAAGAGCGCGCCCGCGAAAAAATCTACGCCCATTTCAGCCGTGGCGAGAGCGTTTTTGGCGATTTTTCCATGCACGGCGACAGCGAAGAGGAAAACAAACGCGAAAGCGATGCGCGTATCGACATCGGCACCATCCCCCACCCGACGGTGGAGGCGCTGGGCATCCTCGGCCTCGCCCCGCCCGTGGGCTGGGAAGAAGTGAAATCGCGTTACAAATCGCTGGCCAAGAAGTATCATCCGGACACCAACACGGAAAAAGGCGCCGAAGAGCAATTCAAGAAAATCAACATGGCCTATACCATCCTCAAACTCTCCTACCAGACCTATAGCCAACTGGACGAAAGATAGAAAAATGACCGCCTCTGCACAGAAAAAACTCCCCGACATCATGGTTTCGGTCCGTCAGGTTTTTGGCGTCGATTCAGATTTGCAAGTGCCCGCTTTTTCGCACCGCGACGACAAAGTGCCGGAAATCGACGATGCCTATATCTTCGACAAGAAAACCACGCTGGCCATTCTCGCGGGCTTCGCGCATAACAAACGCGTGATGGTGCAGGGTTATCACGGCACGGGCAAATCGACGCATATCGAACAGGTGGCGGCACGACTCAACTGGCCCTGCGTGCGCGTCAACCTTGACAGCCACGTCAGCCGTATCGACCTTATCGGCAAAGACGTCATCGCGCTCAAAGACGGCAAACAGGTAACCGAATTCAAAGAAGGCATTCTTCCCTGGGCGCTGCGCAACCCCGTTGCCCTTGTGTTCGACGAATACGACGCCGGCCGCCCCGATGTGATGTTCGTTATTCAG
>DQGU01000262.1:1556-4020 GCA_003524565.1 Rhodospirillaceae bacterium | reverse complement strand
CAGTCTTTAAAACTGCTGGAGCTGGTTGCCAGTTCCGATGCGCCGCCCTCTCTGTTCCTGAAACTCGTCGCGCTGACCCTGCCGCGGTTTCTGGAGGTGATTTTGCCCCTCGCCCTCGTCACGGGCATCCTGTTCACCTATAATAAAATGATTATGGATAACGAACTGGTCGTGATGCGCGCCTGCGGGTTTGACCAGTTCGACCTTGCGCGGCCCGCGCTCACCCTCTGCGCGGGCTTCATGGTGGTGATTGTGGCGACGACCTGTTTCCTCTCCCCCCTCAGCCACAGCGAAATGAAAAAACTGCGGCGCGAAATCAAGGCGCAATATTCCGCCTTTTTGCTGCGCGAAGGCGTTTTCAATACCTTCAACAGCGACCTGACCGTTTATGTGCGCGAACGTGACGCGGGCGGCGATTTGCTCGGCCTGATGATTCACGACCGGCGCGAAGCGGACAAGCCGCCCGTGACCATCACCGCCAAACGCGGCCGCATTTTCATGAACGGCGATGTGCCGAACATCATGGTCTATGACGGCATGCGCCAGCAGATGGATGCGCAAAACGACATGGCATCGCGCCTGTTCTTTTCGCGCTACACCATCGAGATAAAAGGCCTTGAAGGCGAAGCGCAGGAGCGCTGGCGCGAGGCGAGCGAGCGCACCCTGCCCGAACTGTTCCGCCCCGATATGAACGACAAACGCGACCGCAAAAACAAAGACGCCTTTATCGTCGATGCGCATCTGCGCCTGCTGGCGCCGTTCAATACACTGGGCTTCGCGCTGGTGGCGCTCAGCTGTATTTTGCTCGGCCCGTTTAACCGGCGCGGGCAAACGCGTAAAATTCTTCTGGCCGTTATCATCGTGATTGCGCTGCAGGCGGGCGAGATGGCGCTGGGGAACGCCGCCAGAAAACAGCCGCTGCTGCTGCCCGCGCTTTATGTGCTGGCCTTTGCGCCTGTTTTTATTTGCGCGTTTTTGCTGCACCTGCGCGGTGAACAATGGCTGATACGCCAGCTGCGCCGCTGGCGCGGCACCCCCGCACAAATAGCGGAGGCCGCAGCCCCATGACCACCGCCGCCACGCTTTTCCGCTATATCTTCCGCCACTTCATGATGAACTTCATGGGCGTGGTCGTCATCTTGCTCGGCCTTGTCCTGATTTTCGACATTATCGAGCTGATGCGCCGTGCGGCGGGGGCGCAGGGCGTGCCGCTGGACGCCCTTTTGCTGATGGCGCTTTTGAAGCTGCCGGAAGTCGGGCAGAAAGTCGTACCCTTCGCCGTTTTGTTCGGCGCGATTTACACCTGCTGGAAACTGAATAAAACATCCGAGCTGGTCGTCATCCGCGCCGCCGGCATTTCGGCATGGCAATTTCTGAGCCCGATGTTTATGGGCGCGTTTTTCATCGGCGTTATCACGACCACGGTGGTCAATCCCACCGGCGCCGTGATGATTGGCAAGTTCGAGCAGATGGAATCGCAGCATTTCAACACCACGTCCAATCTGGTCACGGTATCGCGCACCGGCATCTGGCTGCGCCAGAGCGCGGAGAGCGGCTATGCCCTGTTCCACGCCAGCAGTTTCGACCAGCAGCACTGGCGCATGCAGGATGTGATTGTTTTCTTTTTCGACCGCGACGATACGTTCCAGAAACGCATCGACAGCCCCATCGCCCGTCTGGCGGAAGGATTCTGGGAACTCGAAAACCCCATCATCAACGATGCCCATGGCGTCAGCCGCGCAGAGCGGTTCGAGCTGCCGACCGACCTGACCACCCGCCAAATCGAAGAGTCCTTTGCCGACCCGGAAACGATTTCGTTCTGGATGATACCGGAGCATTTACGAATTATGACAGAAGCGGGTTTTTCGGGCACGCGCCTTGCCATCCATTTTCAGGCTTTGCTCGCCCAGCCCTTCCTTTTGGCCGCCATGATTTTGCTGGCTGCGACATTTTCGCTACGCCCGCAAAGATTCGGGGGCACAGGGGTCATGATAGGCCTTGGCGTGGGCGTTGGTTTCTTTATATTCTTCATGGAATCAATCCTTCAGGCTTTCGGCATATCACAGAAAATTCCTGTATATCTGGCGGCTTGGACACCCGCTCTGGTCAGTCTGCTTATGGGGGCGACCGCCCTTTTGCATATGGAAGACGGCTAGAGTTAAGAATTGAGTAATTATATACGGTTAGAGTATAAAAAACGTCCCTCCAGAGAGACCTTCATGCCCTTTATGTCCCGCCCCAAGACCCAAATCGCCGCAAAAACCTTCGCGATGCTGATGTGCGCCTTTCTGCTGACGGCCACCACGGGCTGCACCAGCGCGAAAAGCGAAATGCACACCACGGCGGTCAATGACCCGCTGGAGCCGCTGAACCGTGGCGTTTTCGCGTTTAACAACGCGCTCGACCGTGCGCTTATCGAACCGGCAGCCAAGGTTTATAACTTCCTCACCCCCGACTTCTTCCG
>DQGU01000262.1:0-1306 GCA_003524565.1 Rhodospirillaceae bacterium | reverse complement strand
CAGAATTTTATGCGGAACCTTCGCACGCCGCTCATCGTTGCTAATAACGTGCTGCAAGGCGATTTCAAAGGCGCAGGCGTGGCTTCCGCCCGTTTTGTCATCAACACGGTCGGCGGCGTTGCCGGTCTGTTTGACGTCGCAGGCGCAAACGGTATGCCGTTCGAGCCGGAAGATTTCGGCCAGACGCTGGCTGTCTGGGGCTTTGGCGAAGGTTTCTACCTTGTCCTGCCCGTCATCGGCCCGTCGTCGCTGCGCGATACCGCAGGCCTTGCGGTTGATACGGTTGCGGACCCTGTGCGTCTTTACGCCTTCAACCGCGACGAAGAATGGATTTACTACACGCGCGGCATTGTCGAGGGTCTCGATACGCGTGCAAGACTTGTGACAGCCGTCCGCGACATGCGCCGCAACAGCCTTGACTACTACGCCGCTGTGCGCAGCGCGTACACGCAGAAACGCCGTTCGCTGGTGCGCGACGTCAATCCGGACGCACCCAAGGCGCAGGCCGTACAGTACTATGACGAGGGTTGGGAATAATTTCCCGCCCCCACGACGACCGAAAGGATATATCTGATATGACTATCACTCTTTCCCGCCGCCTGATGATTGTCGGTATGGCGCTGGCTCTGCTGCTGCCTGCGGGCGCCGCCATGGCCGACAAGCGCGACGATGCCGCCGTCGGCTTCGTGCAAAAAATGGGCGATATCGCCCTGACCGAGCTGACCGGCAAAAACATCACCGGCAAAGAGCGCGAAGGGCGCGTGCGCGAACTTCTGCGCAAGAACTTCGACGTCAATGCCATCGGCCGCTTCGCCCTCGGCAAGCACTGGAACACCGCGACCGAAGCGCAGCGCAAGGAATACCTGTCGCTGTTCGAAGACATGATTGTGCGCACCTATGCCCAGCGTTTCGGCGAATATGCGGGCCAGCAATTCAACGTCAAAAGCGCAAAAGCGATTTCGGAGCGCGATAGCATCGTGAACAGTCAGGTCGTGCAAAAAGACGGCCCGCCCGTGGCCGTTGACTGGCGCGTGCGCAACAATGCCGGCAACCTGAAAGTCATCGACGTGTTCATCGAAAACGTCAGCATGGCCATCACCCAGCGCAGCGATTTCGACGCCGTCATCCAGCGCGGCGGCGGCAAGGTCGAGGCGCTGCTCGAAAGCCTGCGCCAACGTAAAAAATAAGGGCACAAAAAGCCCGAAGCAAAAAACCCGCCGGATAACGGCGGGTTTTTTGTTGGCCTGATTTTCTGCGCACCGCTGATTACGGCGCAGGTGCCACAATCCGCGCAACAATCCGGCGC
>DQGU01000140.1:5786-6009 GCA_003524565.1 Rhodospirillaceae bacterium | reverse complement strand
GGGGTTTCTTGGCGTCTGGTTGCTCCTTTTATACAGGGAGGGCCGCCTGCGCGACATTCGCGCGGCGGCCCTTTTTGTTGGCGCATCCCTTTATTTTAAGCCTGTTTTGTCACATCGTTTCAACGCATTGCACGCTTTTGCAATAAACGGCGCTGCGCGGCGCTTGACAAAAACCGCGGTGCGGCGCGATAATAAAAGAATAGCGCCGATTTGAAGCCGACAG
>DQGU01000140.1:0-5539 GCA_003524565.1 Rhodospirillaceae bacterium | reverse complement strand
ACAGCTTGCGGGCGCTTAATAAATGCAGCTAAAGCGTTGGCGGACAAGTCCGCCGCGTGTGCTATACGTCGGCGGTTTTTTTATGCCCGAGGAGGCTAAAACATGTCCGCACTTTCCTACGCGCCATCCGGCGCTGCCCTGCGTTCCCGTCCCTTGCAATCCACTGCCGCCGCCAAACGCGCGCCATCTTTTGCGCCCGCGCCCGCCGGCTATACACAAACGATTGACCGCACCGCCGTGCTGCGCGCGGCCGAAGTCGGCGACGTGCGCCAGCTGCGCCGCCTGATAGCGGATGGCGGCGACATCAATGCCGCCGATGCACAAGGCTGGACACCGCTGATGCGCGCCGCCAAAAACCACCACCTGAAGACCGTGGCCGAGCTGATTACCGCGGGCGCCGACCTGCATGCGGAAACGCGCAACGGCTGGAACGCGCTGTCGATTGCGGTCAAGGCGGGTTCGCCCCAAATCATCGCGCTTCTGGCTTCGGCCGGCGGCAAGACGACGAATACCTGATTTTCCTATACCTTTTACAAACACACACTTTCGGGCAGGGCTTCCCTGCCCTTCTTTTTGCCTGCGCCACAGCGCGAGAGGAGAAATATATGCCCACAATCATAGACCGCCATGAATACCGCAAAAGACTGCGCGCCTTTCTTGCAACGCACGAGCCCGTCACCGGACAGCTGTCATGCTGGTATTACGTCCACCGGCACAAATTTCATGAAGAATTGAAAAACAGCGGCATCACCGTTGTAGATACGCTTTCCGGCGAACATGAAAAAAGCCGCTCCTGACAGGGGCGGCTTTTTTCTTCAAAACATATAGTCAGCTACCCCGCAATCAGGCCTTTTTCAATCGCGCGGCTCAAACGGCGCACGAATTCGCCGGGGTTTTTCAGCGGCTCCCCCTCGATAATCCGTGCCTGATCGAGCAGTAGCAGCGTCGTCTCACGCAGCAGTTCCTTCGACGCCTCCGCATCATTCGCCGCCAGCAGTTGCAATTTGGCAATGACCGGATGCTTGACGTTGATTTCAAGGATATGCTGATGCATGCCTTCGTAGCCCTGATTTTTTTTCAAAAGGCGCTGCATGTTGATATCCACGTCGCTTTCGGGCGCAACAAGGCAGACGGGGCTATCGACCAGACGCTCCGACAGCTGCACGTCCTTGACCTCTAGAGACAGGATTTCTTTCATACGCGCCAGCAGGTTTTCGGTCGCGTTTTTATCTTCCGCCTTATCGTCTGCTTTGTCGTCGCCATCCAGTTTTTTGATTTTCGACAGTTCTGCATCGCCGCGCGTGACCGATTTGAATTTCTTTTGTTTGAAATCGTTTTGCATCGGCAGCCAAAACTCGTCGATGGCGTCGGTCATGAACAGAACCTCGACCCCGCGCGCGCGGAAGGCTTCGAGCTGCGGGCTGTTTTTCGCCGCCTCGACCGAGGGGGCGGAGAGGTAATAGATATGTTCCTGCCCCTCGACCATGCGCGAAACATATTCCTCCAGCGACGTCAGACCATCGCCATGGGTGGAGTAAAAACGCGCCACGCGGCACAGCTGTTCGCGGTGGTTGTGTGCATCGTACAGACCTTCTTTGACCACGGGGCCGAACAGCGCCCAGAAGTTTTCGAATTCTTTAATGTCGTCCTTGGCTTTTTGCTCCAGTTCGGACAGGATTTTTTTGGTAACCGCGCTGCTCATTTTCGCAATCACGGGGTTGGCCTGCAGCATTTCGCGGCTGATGTTCAGCGGCAAATCTTCGCTATCGACCACGCCCTTGACGAAACGCAGGAAGGGCGGGATAAGCCCTTCGACGCCTTCGGTGATAAACACGCGCTTCACATACAGCTTCACGCCGTGGTGACGGCGCGGGTCGTAGAGGTCAAACGGCTTCATGCTGGGTATCATCAGCAGGTTGCTGTATTCAATCGCCCCTTCGGCGCGCCAATGCACAGTCAGCCATGGCTCGTCCATTTGCAGGGCGCCCGATACGCTGCGGTAGAATTCTTTATACTGCTCCGGCGTTACATCCGCCTTCGGCCGCATCCAAAGGGCGGAGGCCGCATTGACCATCACCCCCTTGTCGCCGGGGCCGAGCAGGATGGGAAAAGCGATATGGTCGGAATATTTTTTGACCACGGTTTTCAGGCGCTCTTCAATCAAAAACTCAGACGCATCGTCCTTGATATGCAGCACAATCTCGGTGCCGCGCGTATCTTTCAGCGCCTCGTCAATCGTATAGCTGCCGCGGCCGTCCGACGACCATACCCATGCCGTGGCATCGCCTGCGCGGCGGCTGGTCACATCGACGCGGTCCGCGACCATAAAGGCGGAATAAAAACCGACGCCGAACTGGCCGATAAGATTGACATCTTTTTTCGCGCCGCCTTCGAGGTTCTGCACCAGCTCGCGCGTGCCGGAATGGGCGATGGTGCCGAGGTTTTTAATCAGCGCCGCCTTGTCCATGCCGATGCCGTTATCGGCAATGGTCAACGTGCGGGCATCTGTATCGAACCAGAGGCGTATTTTGAAATCGGCATCGCCGGACAGCAGCTCCGGTTTTGCAATCGCTTCGTAGCGCAGACGGTCGCAAGCGTCGGAAGCGTTCGAGACCAGTTCGCGCAGGAAAATCTCTTTTTCCGTGTAAAGGGCATTGGCCACGATATCCAAAAGACGGCTGACTTCCGTCTGGAATTCCATTTTTTCGGACATGCGCAAAACTCCTTGAAAGGGCGTGAATCTGTATAGTCTTGAATGCGTTAAAAATAATGCTTTGCGCCGCCGCTTTCAAGACCATGCGGCGCGCACGAAAATTCCTGTTTTTTCAGGGGTTCAGGCGCACAATGTCCCAGCCATCGCCGGCGCGGGTGAACACGAAGCGGTCATGCAGCCGCCCCGCCCCCTGCTGCCAGAATTCAATCGCGCGCGGCACCAGCACATAACCAGACCAATGCGGCGGACAGGGAATATCCTGCTCGCCGAATTTCGCGCGCATTTCTTCGACCCGCGCTTCCAGCGCAGCGCGGCTTTCGAGCGGCTGCGATTGCAAACTTGCCCATGCGCCCAGTTGGCTGAGCGGATGGCGCGTGCGGAAATAGGCGTCGGCATCGGCTTGCGGCAGTTTCTCTACCGTCCCTTCGATACGCACCTGCCGCAGCAGGGATTTCCAGTGAAAACACATCGCAGCTTTGGTATGGGCAGCAAGTTCGCGCCCCTTGCGGCTTTCGGCATTGGTGAAAAAACGAAAGCCCTGCGCATCCACCTGTTTGCACAAAACCATGCGCACCGACGGCATGCCGCCGGCACCTACCGTTGCCAGCGCGACGGCTTCGGGGTCGTTCGGCTCCTTGGCCGCCGCCTCGGCGAGCCAATTCTGGAAAAAAGAAAACGGGTCTTGGCTGCGCAGGATTTCCATTTTTACACCGTGTTATAGGGTGAAGGCGGCAAATTTTTCGATATTTATTCGATATTGCCGTGAACAAAACTTGTGCTAGAACGTTATATAAAGTGTCAGGGGTGTAAAAACAATTCCCTGTAAGAATTCAGGAAGAAAGGCGACATCACAATGAAAAAAGGTTTTATGGCATTGGTTCTTTCCTGCTCGCTCGCGCTTGGCGCCTGCGCACAGGATGGCTCTCAGCAGCCTTGGGGTATGGGCACGAAACAAACCATCGGCACGGCCGGCGGTGCGGTTCTGGGTGGCCTCGCGGGTTCCGCCATCGGCGGCGGCAGCGGCCAGCTCTGGGCAACCGGTGCGGGTGCGCTCATCGGCGCTTTCGTGGGCAGCTCGATTGGCAAATCGCTTGACCGTGCGGACATGGAATATCACAACCGCGCCGTCAATCAGGCCTACAGCGCGCCTTTGAACCAGACCATCAACTGGAGCAACCCTGAAAGCGGCCACAGCGGTTCCGTCACCCCCGTGCGTGATGGCGTCAATTCCGCGACCGGCGCTGTTTGCCGCCAGTACCGCCAGACCATCGTTGTTGATGGCCAGGCAGAAACCGCTTACGGCACCGCCTGCAAAAACAGCGACGGCACCTGGACGGTTGTAAACTGACAAAGAAAGGCACATTGACATGACAGTAAAGCACACGCTCGCCGGTGATTTCCCCGGGATGGAAAAAAAGATCCACGACCTCAAGGTCAGCGACACGCACTTCCGCCGCCTGTTTGAGGAATACGATGCAATCGCAACCGAACTGCATCGCTTCGACGAAGGCGCCGGCGGCATCTCCGACGACCACGCGCACGAGCTGAAGAAAAAAATCCTCAAGCTCAAGGACGAAATGTAGGCCTTGCTGCAAAAGACGGCCTAAAGGCCCGCAAGGTGTGGCAGAAGGCTTTGAAAAAGGCGGTCGACGTCGCCCGCGATAAGGAAGGTCTTTTCCCGCGCAGCGCCCCCGCCTTGCAGGGAAAAGGCGGTTTTCGGGATTTTCCAGGCCCGGGACAAAAGCGCGATGATGGCGCTGGTTGCCTTGCCGTCTTCGGGCGGAGCCGTAACTGCAACCTTAAGAGCAACCCCTCCGCCACGGCCGGAGACGATGCCCCTGATCCCCGCTTGCCGGGCACCGGGCACGGCGCGCACCGTTAGCATCACGCCGCCGGGATGTGTTTTGATCGGCAAATCCATGTAAAGAAAATACCATGAGCAAAGCATTCACAAAAGAGTCGGACGGCGAAGCGCCGGATGATGATTTTGAGGGCGAAGAAGAGACCCTCCCCGAAGGCGTCAAAAACTACATGACGCCAACGGGCTTTGCGGCCCTGCGGGAAGAATTGCGCCACCTGCAAAAAGAAGAGCGCCCGCGAATTGTCGAGATTGTTTCATGGGCGGCAGGAAACGGCGACAGGTCTGAAAACGGCGATTACCATTACAACAAAAAACGCCTGCGCGAAATTGACAGGCGCCTGCGCTATTTGATGAAACGGCTGGACAGCGCCGAAGTGGTTGACCCCAAAAAACAACAGGGCTTGGCCAGGGTCTTTTTCGGCGCCACCGTCACCTACGTCCGCGAAGACGGGAAAGAACACACGGTAACACTGGTCGGCCCCGACGAAGCCGACCTCGCCAAGGGGAAAATCAGCTGGATATCGCCCGTCGGGCGCGCCCTGATGAAGGCCGAAACGGGCGACGAGGTGGAGCTTAAATCTCCGCATGGCGTCGAAATCCTCGAGGTGCTTGAAATCAGGTATTCGGGCTAACCACCCGCCGCATGCACCCGAAGCCTCCGCCCGGCCCCGGTTGGACTTTTTGCCGCCTCTTGTTTATACAATCTTTGGTTGAATTGAATAAGAAGTTTTCTAATGGCGATTTTTATGGCCGCCTTGAGTAAAAATAAGATTATGGATGCGAAGCTGAAAAAATCCCCCGCCGAAATGACTCCGGGCGACCGCCTGCAGGAAATCATTTTTGAAAAGCGCACAAGCCAGGAAAAACTGGCGGCGGAAATCGGCGTAACTCAATCGGCCATCAGCCAGTTCGTCAAGGGCAAGACAACTCATTTGAAAAAGCTTCATGCGGCGGCAAACGTGTTG
>DQGU01000145.1:11168-16190 GCA_003524565.1 Rhodospirillaceae bacterium | reverse complement strand
TTGATAATAAACGCGTCGTCTTTTTCGCGCGGTGTCATGCGGGTATTTTCGAACCACCGCTCCCCGCCCGTGGCTGTGCCGTCGAAAAGCGGCTGGATAAAATCATGATTATACCAGAAATCCAGCCACTCAAAGCGCGCGCGCATGCGGGCGGCCGTGCCGTTCGGCGTTTGCGCATCGCGCGCAATCGCCATCAGCATCGGCAGCTGGCTGCCCTTTTCCGCGCTGTCCGCTGCGACGAAGGCAGCATCGTCCTGCCCGCCGTGCACCATATCGCCCAGCTGCGCGGCATCAAGGCGGGCATCACGCCCTGCGCCTTGCTGTCCGTCATCTGCGGCAGCGTTGAAGTTTTTGCGGTTATCCGTCATTTTTACGGCCCCGGCGCGAAGAAAGAGCCGCCGCGAATGGGCGGCGGGGGCGGGGGCGGCAGGCCGGTATCCGGCGCGTCCGCTGCATTATTGGCAGGGGTATTGCCGCGCTGTTCTTTTTGCGTGGCGATATGTTTTTCAAGCACGGCGATGGTCGCCTCCTGCCCGTTCTGGCGCGCCCATTTCAGCGCAAGGCCGCCATCGTCCGGCACGCTCATGCCTTTTTGCAGCAAAAATTCCAAAACGCGCACATGGCCAAAGGCCGCAGCGACATCAAGCATCAAACCGTTGCGTGCGTTCATGTCGCTGCCTGCGGCCAGCAAAGCCTCGACCGCGTTTTTATGGCCGTTGCGGCATGCCCAGTAAAGCGCGGCGTGGTCGTCCTGCGTCACGTCGGCGCCGGACATGGCCAGCAGACGCACGACATGTTCATGCCCCTTGGATGCGGCGATGCGCAGCGGCTCGCCATTGCGCGCATTCACATCGGCCTTGGCGCGAATGAGGTCTTCCATCATACGCATGTTGTTAAGACCTGCGGCGATGCGTACAGCTTTGTCGTCCTGCGCGTGCACATCGGCACCGTGCGCAATCAAAAGCCGCATGGCTTCGCGCTGTCCGGAAACGATGGCGGTATGAAGCGCTGTGCTGCCGTCATCATCAGCCTTCGCGCCGTGGCGCATCAGCAGTTTCATGATGCCCGTCTGCCCCGCCGCCGCCGCCGCCCGCATGGGGGCAGAGGCCTGACAGCGCGCATTCGCGCCCGAAGCCAGAAGAAACGCGGCCGAGGTATCAAGCCCGCGCGTACAAGCATAAATCAGCGCCTTTTCGACGCTGCCCGCCTGAATAACCATGCCGGCCTTGCGCAGGCCGTCGCGCGCGCCGTTGAAACTGCGCGTCAGGAAATTCTTTTTCTTTTCCCCGTCATGCGACGGCTCTTTGTCCGACATGATTTTTTCAATAATTGAATGTTGTTTTTTAAACTAAACATTACAGACCGCAGCGTCAATAGAGCGCACTGCGCGCAGACCCCTGTTTACAAAGGTTTTTTGAAGTTTTTCAAGGTTGCGGCGGCGGCCGTGCGCTTTTGCGGCGCTGCGGCAAACGAAAATCGTTTTCATCGGCCTTTTGCTGAAGCGCGGCTTGCTGCCTGTCCACATCCAGCGTGCGCAAAAGATGTTCGTGATGCACAAGCTGCGCCTGCTGCCAGTCATCAGGCAGCGCCGACCACAGTTCCATATATTCACCCCGCCGTCCGCGCCAGAGCAGCGGAGAGAAAAGCCATTCCTGCTGACGCCTGTCCGCAAGGGTGTCCAGCGCGCAGTAACCGTGTTTATCTGTAGCAAAAAAATCTTCGGCAACCAGTGCCGCACCGGTTTTATCCAGAAGCACGGCCAGTGCCTCCGCCCTGCCCGCCGCGATGACGCACATGAGCCCGCTGGTATCCGCACGGCCGGCAGGCGCGCGCAGCACCGTCGAAAGCGTGGCGGCATCTGCCCGCGCCAGAATTTCGGATGCGCGTTTTTCGTCCATCACGCTTTGCGCGGCGATAGACAGGCGTACATCCTGCAAAATCGCGCGCTGCGCCTGACGCGGATTTTGAAACGCCCCGGCTTCGGCCAAATGAAGAGCCTTCGCATGGTCGCGGCGCGCATCCGCCCCTGCGCGAATGGCTGAAACGACCATTTCACTATCCCCTGCGTAAATAGCCTGTTCCAGCACCCTTTGCGCGCCACCCGCCGCCAGCAACGTTTCCACGCTGCGCGGGCCATCGGCATGGGATATTTTGCGCAGCCCTGTGAACAAAACCTGCGTCAGCAAGTCAAGAAGGTCATATTTGTCTTCGGGCTTCATTTCGGTAAAGCGCGGATGACGCGCAATAACCTCTACCATCGCGCCCGCCCCGTCACGCGCCGCCGCCAGAGAAGCCCACGTCAGCAAATCAGGCATATTATCGCCGCGCGCCTCGGCCAAGGCCAGCAGCATGTCGGCGGCGGATTGCACGTCCAGCACGCGCGTACCCTCGGCAAGGCTGCGCTTGTCCGACAGCGTGTGGCATATTTTTTCAAGCGCAGGTTTGACGTCATCTTCCCGCCGCAGCAAATACGCGGCCATGGCAATATCGCCGCGTGCCGCCGCATGGGCAAGCCCCTCGCTACGCGGGGCGCCTGCGTGCACCAGCATATCCGCCATGGCTTCGCTGCCCGCATCGATAGCCGCGCGCAGCGGCAGGCCGTTTTTAAAGGCGGCGTCTGCCCCCGCATCCAGCAGTTTTTGCGCAAGCCCCGCATGGCCCGCGCGCACAGCCGCAAACAAGGCGACATTCAGCGTCAACGGGTCGTTGGCGGATTTTTCAAGAAAATGCGCGACCACGTTATCAAAACCGTTATACGCCGCCAGGTACATCGCGGCGTTGATGCGCCCGTGCTGCTGGTGCAAAACCAGCGTTTCCAAAAGCCCCTTGCGCAAGGCGGCATGGGGGGATTGTTCATTTTCGGCGCGGCGCAAAACCTCTGCCGTTTCCTGACTGTCGGCCTCCGGCGTTGCGCCCGCAGCCGTCAGACGGCGCACTTCGGCAATATCGCCTTCCAGCGCGGCGCGCAGCAAATCCTGCGGCGCGGGCGGTTTTTTATTGGGCGCGGTCACGGTTTGCGCCTGCGCGTCAGGCGGAAACTATCCGCTGCGGGCGTAAGGTCGTCGATTTGCGCGCGGTGCATACCGGCGACCAGCGCGGGAAAATCACAAACGGCGGCGGCGCGGAAATCGGCCGTGGCGGCGTAGATTTTTTCAACCTCTTGCGGGGCGCGGTACCAAAGCGCGGCATCGAAAAGCGACGAGAGTTTCCCCTGCGCCGCCAGCACATCAAACGCACGCTGCCCGCCGCCATCAGGCATCAGAAAATCGTCTGCTTGCAAATTCTGTTTTGTATCGGCCTTCGCCGCGCGCAGCACATCGTCCCAGCGGCCTGCCCGCACGGCCAGTTGCAGGCGGGTGAACATCTGCGCCCCCTCGCCCGCCACGTTTTCACGCAATTCGTCCACGTTTTTAGGCGCAGAACCGGAGGCTGCGTATAAAACCCCCGCCGCTTCGTTATCCGCGGCCAGAAGTTCGTGATAAACATCAATCGCAATCGCCGATTTTTCGGCCGGAAGCTCGCCCCTGCGGCCATATTGCGCGGCAATCATGGCGGGGTGGTAAAGCTGCGCGCCTTTTTCATGCAGAAAGTGCATCACCGCAGGCTGGGCAGAGTAAAGCGCGACAAAAAACCCGCTGTCGCCCGCGCGCACGTCTGCCCCTGCGGCATCGAGCGCCTGCAGCGCATCCAGCCGCCCCTTGGCCGCGGCGGTACATACGGCGTCATCGACGCTGGCCTCGGGCTTGTGCGCTCGAATAGCGCGCACGATACCCGCCGCATCCGCCGTATAGTGTATCGCCACGCGTTTGATGGTTTCGCCCAGCGTTTCGGCGTCCAGCGAAAAGCCGCGTTCGAACAGGGTTTCGAGAATATCGTCCTGCCCCGCATTGGCGGCGGCGTGAAAAGTTTCGGTGACAAAAGGATGCGCGGCGAGCGGCTTGTCCGGCGCGTAGGCCAGCTGGTGGCGCAGGACATCCCACTGCTTGGCGCGCGCGGCTGTTTTTAAATCAAACCAGTATTTCCAAAGCGCGTCTGGGTTTTGCGGCTGGTTGTCGTTTCCGGCGTCCATCGGGGGTGTCCTGTCAACCGAAACGCGGGCGCAGCTGGTATTGCGCGCCGAAATCGTCGGTAATTTTTTGCAGGCGATGCAGGTCGGCCTGCGCGGATACCGTATCCATGTCTATCCATTTTTTACGGTCGTCACTGAGACGTGTTTCAAGCGCGGAGACAATATCGACCTCTTTGCGCGCCCAATATTCAGGCGCAAGCAAATGCGCCGCATCACCGCGGTCGATGGCAAGGTGTATCGCGCTTTCGCCGCCTTGCGGTTCATTGAATACGTCATCGAGGGCGAGGCTGCCGCCACGCTCAAGCGCACGCATCACTTCGGGCAGCCTGCGCGCCCGCGCCGCCAGCTGAAGGCCGGTTTCGCCCTGCTCCGTCGCCGGTTGCAGCAAGTCCTGCAGGCGGAAATTGTCGCCGAACAGCGTATCAAACGTATGGCGGTGTTTGGCCGTATAGGCCGTTTGCCAGTCGTCAATCCGCGCGCGCCATTTGTCGGCGCTGGCGGTGTCGTCTTGTTCTATGTATTTGTTCGTTAAAAAGCGTTTGGCTTCTTCCTTGAACAAAAACGGGTCCGCCCCGGCGGCGGCGAATTTTTCGACGAGTTCAGGGTATTCCTTGCCCTCCGGCAGTTTATAAACCGCAAGCAGCATGGTCATCGACAGCGATTTCGGTTCGCATTCCGCACAAACATCGATAAGCCGCGTCATCAGCGACATATATTCCTGTTTTTTGCCGTCGAATATTTCTTCGCGGTCGTTCATAACGCGCATCATGATAATCGCGCCGTGGCCGCGCGTGCCGCCGGCGGATTGCAAATCCAGAAGCGCGCCTAGCGTTTCGTATTTACGCTCCATCCCCGCGTTCAGCATCATATTTGCAATCACGTTTTTATCGGGCGCGGATTTGTCGATGGCAAGCGCAAGCGTGCCGATTTTATCGGCGGGCGCGTTTTTAACC
>DQGU01000145.1:0-10945 GCA_003524565.1 Rhodospirillaceae bacterium | reverse complement strand
CGGGCGCGTTTTTAACCACGCGCTCGACACCTTCGGAAAACTCGATGCCCGCATCGGCGCATTTTTGCAAAAGAAGTACGGCCGTATCCGCACGCCCCTGCTCCGCCGCCTTGGCGAGGTAGCTGACATAGGCGGTCGGGGTGACATCATCGCCCGCGGCATCCAGAAGACGGCCCACAAGCGGCGCGGTATCGCCTGCCGCTATCACACCGCCGATAAGCTCGAAGCGGAAATTGTCGCTGAGAGGACCGCTGAAGGCGAGCTCTTCCGTGCGCGCCATGTCGCCGTCGAGCACAGCCTGCCGCAGCTCGGCTTCGAGCGCGGATGCGGCTGTATTCGGATTTGAAGGCGCTGTGCTCATACGCTTGCGACTGTCTCCGGCGGGCTTGGCCCATTTGATTGATTCTACAAAGAAAAAGCAGGTTTATCGTAAAGACCAAGCTTCTTTATGTCAATCAAACATTGCACGGAGAAAAGTATATTTAAATCAAATACTTGGGCGGCGCTTCAGTTTGAAGCCGCTGGCGGGAATGGCATCGTCGAGGGTGCATTGCTCTGCCTTGCGCATCACATCGTCACGCGCCGCCACGTCCATCGCGGCGGCAGGCAAAAGGGCGAAGGCCGCGGCCAATTTATCCACCTGTCCGCGCCAGACTTCGGGCGTGAAGAAGGTTTGTACTTCGCCGCGGCGCGCCAGCACATCCATCACCGTCTCGCCCTGCGGGTTTTGCTGCGCAAGGTCGGCGGCGGTAAATGCCGCACGATCAATCATGCCCAGCACGCGGTGCTCCGCCGCGTAATGCAGGCCGCGCATGCCAAGTGCGGGCTGCAAGCTGCGCAGTTTTTCCGGCATGGGCGGGTTACCGCAATGTGCATGCAAAATATCCAGATGATGCGCGGCGGTTTCTGCCGCTGCCTGCTGGATGCGTTTGACAAGTGCGGTGTCATCGCCTGCGGCTTCGGCCGCCTTGCGCGGGTTTAACCCTGCGCGCACCAGCATCTCCAGAATGTCCCCGCCATCATCGGCGGCACGCTGCACGGCGGGCTTGGCCATACAGTCGGCAGGGGCGGCGCCCGCGCCCAAAAGCCACGTTATCATTGGGGTTTTTGCACGCTCCACCGCCATGCGCAGCGCCCCGTCAAGTGCCGCGGAGCCGAGCGCGCCCTGCGCCGCCGCCGTTTCCGTCAGCCAACAAAGCGCCGCCATGTTGCCGCCGAGAAGCGGCACATAGATATATTGTTCAACCGGAATACTGACATGCGGAAAAATTTTTTGAATGGTGGAAAGCGGTGCGGATTCAAGCGCGGGGCGAAACAATTCTGCATAAACCGACGCGCCGGCGCGGTGCGCATCCAGAACGCCGCAAAGGTAATCCCACACTGGCGCATTGCCGCTGGTGATAGCCTGACGTCCGGCGTCTTTGAGGGTTTTGGTGTCGATATGCTGGGCGTAGTGTTTCTGCATCCATGCCGCGAGCACAACATCGCCGCGCTGGCAGGCACCGGTAAAGACGCTGCGCGCTGCACTGGCGCGCGCTTGCTCCGGCCGTTTGTGGTCTTGCCAGAGCACGTCGAAAGCCGCTGCATCACCACGCGCCGCCGCCGCCGACAGCTGCGCGAAGGGCAGGGCGGCATCGTCGAAGACGGGTTTGTGACTGGCGTTTTGCATAGGGCTGCCTTTGGCCTTGTGCGTGAAGTGTTTTATACCGCGCATTAAAGCGTATTTACGGTTTATGTCAACCGCAATTAAGCTATACCTTTGACGCATTTAGGATTTAAAACCGGCACGGGGCAGGGTACAATCAGCCGACAATTTAACCGCCGCGGAGACATATCATGCAAAAATCGGAAATCAGCCGCCTTCAGCAATACCTGCAGGAGAAATTCGGCAACCGGAACCTCCGCCTGTCGCCGCGCAAGGAAGCGGGCGATTCCGTCGAGGTCATGCTGAACGACGAATTCATCGGCGTCATTTACCGCGACGAAGACGAAGGCGATGTGTCATACGATTTCAACATGGCCATCCTTGAAATGGACCTGCCCCCCGCAGCCTGAGGGATGGAGCAGACATGAGCGCGCAGGAAAACGAAAAACGGACGGCAAAGGAGGTCTTTGATGACATTCCTTTTCCGCTGAAGATTGTGGTTATCGTCGGCACGCTTTTCATTTTCTACACCATCTATCACCTTATTTTCGTCAGCTTCCAGACGCGCGAAGTCGAACTGAGACCTGCGCTGCTGCGCGTTATCATGAACGCGACATCCAAGGGCGTATTCGACCCGGCAGTTGCCACAGACGGCAAATTCAGCCTGATGGCCGTTACCAATGCCTATGAGGAAACCAACGGCCTTTTCGGCACCAACGTCGCGCTGGCCGTCAGCTATAAAAACTGCGAGACATGGGCGCCGCTCGGTGTTTTGTTCGAAGGCCGCGCCGACACGCTGATGGGCCCCGACTTTAAAACGCCCGTCGGCAACGGCATCTGGCGTGCCGAAACCGCGGGCATCGTCTATGACCCTGCCGATACGGGACGCGAGTGGAAAGCCTATGCCTACCGCTATTTCTGGAGCGGTTCTGCCCCGCTGGCGCGGCTTTACAGTGTGATTACCATGCGCACGTCCAGCAATCCGCTCGAAATGAAAGACTGGTCGCGCGAAGAATGGGTTTTTGCCGCCAAGCCCGGTACGCCGCCCGCGCCCTATAACCGCGTCGGCACGCACCTCAATACCCTGCATGCTGATTTGGCAGATGTTTATTTCTACGCGCGGCCAAGCGTTGCGATGGTCGGCGATGTGATGGTGATGTCGCTGTCGGCTTTTGTGCAGGGCAAGGACACGGTGGACCGCGTTATCATGCTGGCCTCGACCGACCACGGGCGCAGCTGGCGCTACCTCGGCACCCCGCTGCGCGACAGCGAACTTGCGGGTATAGACACGAGCCTGACCCGCCTTGGCGGCGCGTCGATTTTTGTGCAGGAAGATGTGCTTTATATTTCCTTCGCGCTTGGCAACGCAGCCAGTGATGCCGCGGGTGCCTATATTTTCGCCTTCGAAGATGCGGGCACGGGCAAGCTGGCGCGCGATGCGAAAACCGGCGCACTGGCGCCGGTATCGCAGGTTAAAACGCTGCGCCAGCCGCCATCGAAACTGGGCGGCGGGCATATCACCTATGCGAAAACATGCGGCAAGGGCACGATTTTTTCTGAATCGCTCGACAACAAGCGCTTTGACCTTTTCTTCCTGCCGCGCGCACCAGTGCCACATAAATAATCTTATACAATAATTGCGTTTTTCATGTACCGGTACGATAGCGGCTTTGCGCGGTGCGCATCGTTTGTTAGGATGTGCCATCACATTCAAGACAATCCGCGCACGGGGAGAAAAAGCCGATGGCATCGCTGTATTTCAAATTCGCCGCCATGAATTCGGGCAAATCGACGCAGCTTTTGCAGGCGCATTACAATTACTTTGAACGCGGCATGAACCCCATGGCGCTGACCGCGAAAATCGACGACCGTTTCGGCAGCGGCAAAATCACGGCGCGTATCGGTCTTGACCTGCATGCCGAAGTTTTCACACCGGAAACCGACGTCTATGCACTGGTCGCCAAGGCGCACGAAGCGAAGAAAGTCGATGCGCTGCTGATTGACGAAGCGCAGTTTTTGACGCCGGCGCAGGTGATGGAATGTGCGCGCCTTGTCGATGACATGGACATCCCCGTGATGTGCTATGGCCTGAAAACCGATTTCATGGGTAAACTTTTCCCCGGCTCCGAAGCGCTTTTGCGTTTTGCCGACAACCTTGAAGAGATTAAAACCATCTGCTGGTGCGGCCGCAAGGCAACGCACACCGCGCGCGTAACGTCCAAAGGCGACGTGGTACGCGAAGGCGCGCAAATCGCCATTGGCGGTAACGATATGTATGTATCGCTTTGCCGCAAGCATTTCATGCGCGGGGAGCCCGCTGCGCAAAAAGCGTCCGACAAAGACAAAGCCGCCGCGTGAGCCGGAAATGCCCGTCGAGATTGAACGCAAATTCCTGGTGATAAACGACAGCTGGCGCGAAAACGCCGAAGACTGCACGCGTTACGCGCAGGCCTATTTGTCGCGCGAGCCGGAGCGCACCGTGCGCGTGCGCATCGCGGGGGACAAAGCGTTTTTGACTATCAAAGGCCGGGCACCCGATGACGCGCCGCTGGAGACGCCTGAATTTGAATATGCCATTCCCAAAGCCGAGGCGGAGGCTCTGCTGAAGCTTTGCCTTCCCGGCGCAATTGATAAAACCAGATACCGCGTGCCGCATGGCGGCAAAGTTTTCGAAGTCGATGTTTTTGGCGGCGAGAACGAGGGACTGACCGTTGCCGAAATCGAGCTGACGCATAGCGGCGAGCACTTCGACAAGCCAGACTGGCTGGGACAAGAAGTCACCGACGACCACCGCTATAAAAACGCCAGTCTTTCCGTGACGCCTTATCGCAGCTGGCCGAAGCCCTGATTTTAACATATTGTTCACCTGCGGGCGTTATACTGTGCTCATAAGCTTTGATGGCGCAGGGGCATGGAACAGGTAAATACCGTTATAGAACAATGGCATGAGCGAATCGGCCCCTTGCAGCAGCGGGCGGTTGAAACGCGCGGCGCCTATATGGCCGCCGCCCAAAAGCTGGAAGATTTAAAAACACCCGTACCCGAAGGCGGCATCGCCGCGCGCGCCGGCGGTTATCTGCGCAAGGCTTTCGGCTATGCGTTCCGCGCGCCGGTTTTGCTTTACAAGCAAGACCTCGCCAAACTCGACATGCAGCGGGAACAATTCACGCTCGACAGTTTTATCACCGAAACCACATCGCGCCTTGCCGCGCAGATAACGCCCGCGCTTGAAAAAAGCGCGCCCGCTGAAGCTGTCAAAATTGCGCAGCTGCAAGAGGCGCTGGATACAGGCCTGCACGCGCGCCGCGCATCGGATACAGCCATCATTTCGTGCGAACAGGCCGCGAACAATATTCAATGGGCGAACAATAAATACTACTTCAACGCCCTGCAGCGCTGCCAGAACAGCGCGCGCAGCTTGAACACCGCCAGCACAGCGATTGCCGCGTTTAATGATACGCTTGAAAAATCCGCCCTGCGCGACGCACGCTTTGACGATGCAGCGGATGTAAAATTCGGCAAGTTCGGCCCGGAGTTTAGCGGCGCCAATAACGCCAAATTCAGCGATGCGCGCCGGCGGTTATCGGCGCAGCGCGGCGAAATGTCGGCTTGTATTGATGAACTTAAAACAGAGCTTCTGGACAGCCTCAGCCGCGCCGCGGGTACGCTGGGTATCAAAACCAAAGCGTTTGATAGCCTGATTACCGCCGCCCACCAACGCATCAAACCCGTTGCCGCCACCATCGGCGGCGCCGCCCCCAAGGCGGATTTCTGACTTTTTTCTTCGTAAAGGCCAACATGAAAACCACGCTCACCTTATCCGCACTTTGCGGCGTTTTTCTTATCGCATCGTCTGCCCACGCGCAGCAAGAACCCGCGCCACAGGTACAAACACAGGCCCAAAGCCAAGCAAAGCCGGAAGAACGCGAAGACCTCAAGGCCGTCATGCGTCAGGTGCGCAAATTTTCCGCCGCCGTCCAGAGCTTTCGTGATTTTTACGGCGCTTACCCGGGCGATTTGGCCGATGCGGGCACGCGTTTGCCGTCTTGCCCCGGCGTAAATGGCGCAGGCTGCAACGCGCCCGCCAGTAGCGCAGGTGACGGTATTGCCGGCGACCCGTTTTTTGCCTCCAGCTTGCAAAAATCCGTGCCGCAGCAAGTCAGCGTTCCGGCTTTTTCCGCGAATGACGAAAGTATTTTGTTTTGGACGCATCTGCTGCTCGCCGACCTTATCGACGGCGTCAGTTATGCGGGTTTGCATGCGCAAAGCCCCGTCAGCTTCGGCACCACACATCCGGCCACAGCCGATGGCAGCGGCGCGGGATTTATTGTCGGCTACATGAATAACGCAACGCTGCCCACGCATATTTCAGGAGGTAAACAGCCGCTTTCCGGTCACTACGCCTTTGCCGTCAGCGCGGATGTTCTGGCCGGCGGCGAGATGAATCTTGCGGGCAAGCAGGCCTTTTCCCCGCAGGATGCGGCCTATATGGACAAAAAGCTTGATGACGGAAAGCCGCACACGGGGTTTGTTATCGGCTTCGGTTCGCCGCTTTGCTTTGACGGCAATAAAAACGCCTATGCACCCGATACGCAAACCCGCGAATGTGGCGTTGCTTTTAGAATTGAATAGACGCGCACAGCAAGCCTCGATGCCCGTTTAGGCGTCGAGGTTTTGCACTTCGAGCGCGTGTTCCTGAATGAAGTCCCGACGCGGCCGCGCGCGCTGCGCGCCAAATAATGATGCGAGCCGCGGCTCTCGGCGGTTGTTTAGGCGTCGAGGTTTTGCACCTCGAGCGCGTGTTCCTGAATGAAGTCCCGACGCGGCTCGACAATATCGCCCATCAGCGTCGAGAAAATCTCCGACGCCATATCTTCCTTGTCGATTTTCACCTGCAGGAGAGAGCGCGTGTCGGGGTCGAGCGTGGTTTCCCACAGCTGGTCGGGGTTCATTTCACCAAGACCTTTGTAACGCTGGATGCTGAGGCCTTTTTTCGCGGCTTCAATCACCTTGCTGTAGAGGTCATAGGGGCCATGAACGGCCGAGTCTTTACCTTCGGCCGCCACCAGCGCGCCGGAAGCGGGAAAGAATTCGGCGAAGAATTCCTGCGCTTTCGCAAGACGTTGGCCGTCGTGGCCATTCAGATGGTCGGTCGAAATTTCGATGCGGGTTTCAACGCCGCGTACGGTTTTGCTGAAAACAAAGCCGCCGCTTTCAAGCAAATCGCCTTTCCAGCCGCGTTCATAAAACGGCGATACGGCATCGAGGCGCTGCGCGGTGCGTGTCGCCATTTCCTGCGTGCGCTTGTCTGCGTCAAAACCGCCGGCGGCGGCAAGCTGTTCGACGGCATGCTGATGCCCGATACGCTCGATAAGCGGGTCGAGGTTTTGTTTGATGGCGCGCGCAAGGCCGAGCGTACGTTTCAGGTCATTCCCCGCGACAATCTCGCCGGTTGAAACGCGGAAGCGCAAATCTTCAATCGCGCTGTCGATGAGGTATTCTTCAAGGTCGACATCATTTTTGACGTAGCGTTCATTGCCTTTGCCGCGCTTGACTTTGTAAAGCGGCGGCTGGGCGATATAAAGGTGCCCGCGCGTGATGACTTCTTTCATCTGGCGGTAGAAGAAGGTGAGCAGAAGCGTACGAATGTGGGACCCGTCAACGTCCGCGTCAGTCATGATGATGATTTTATGATAGCGCAAATCGTCTATCTTGAATTCATCCGCGCCGATGCTGGTGCCGAGCGCCGTAATCAGGGTGCCAATTTCGGCGGAGCCGAGCATACGGTCGAAACGCGCACGCTCCACGTTCAAAATTTTACCGCGCAGGGGCAGGATAGCCTGATTTTTACGGTTGCGCGCCTGTTTGGCGGAGCCACCGGCCGAGTCCCCTTCGACGATGAAAAGCTCGCTAAGGGCAGGGTCTTTTTCCGAACAATCCGCCAGCTTGCCGGGCAGGGACGATACGTCCAGCACGCCCTTGCGGCGCGTCAGTTCACGCGCCTTGCGGGCAGCCTCGCGGGCGGTCGCCGCCTCCACGATTTTGCCGACGACTTTTTTGGCTTCGCCCGGGTTTTCTTCGAACCAGTCAGCCAGCTGCTGACCCAGAACGCTTTCGACTACGGGTTTCACTTCGCTGGAAACCAGTTTGTCTTTCGTCTGGCTGGAGAATTTCGGGTCAGGCACTTTGACGGAAACAACGCAGGTTAACCCCTCGCGCATGTCTTCGCCGGTCAAATCGACTTTTTCTTTTTTAAGAAGTCCCGTGCGCTCCGCATAGGCGTTAATCGTGCGGGTGAGCGCGGCGCGGAAACCGGAGAGGTGCGTACCGCCATCGCGCTGGGGGATGTTGTTGGTGAAGCAGACGGTATCTTCGTGATAGGCGTCCGTCCATTCCATAGCGACTTCGACGGTGATGCCGTCCTGCTCGCCCTTCACATAGATAGGCGGCTTGTGCAAAACGTTTTTGGAGCGGTCGAGGAAGCCGACGAAAGCCATAAGACCGCCTTCGTACTGAAATTCCGCTTTCTTGGCTTCTTTTTTGCGGTTGTCGATAAGCGTCAGGCGCACGCCGGAGTTCAAGAACGCCAGCTCGCGCAGGCGGTGTTCCAGCGTGGTGAAATTGAATTCAACCATGGTGAACGTTTCTTCGGACGGCAGGAACGTAACCTCGGTGCCCGTCTTGTCTTTCGCACATTCACCCACGGGTTTCAGCGGCGCTTCGGCCACGCCGTGAATGAAGCGCATGTGCCACTCTTTGCCATCGCGCCAGATGCGCAGGTCGAGCGTTTTCGAAAGCGCGTTCACAACGGAAACGCCCACACCGTGCAGACCGCCGGAAACTTTGTAGGAGTTCTGGTCGAATTTGCCGCCTGCGTGCAGCTGGGTCATGATAACCTCGGCCGCGCTGACGCCTTCTTCTTTGTGGATTTCGACGGGGATGCCGCGGCCGTTGTCGCGCACGGTGCACGAACCGTCGGCGTTCAGCGTCACGTCAACGCCGTCGCAATAACCAGCGAGGGCTTCGTCGATAGCGTTATCGACGACTTCGTAAACCATGTGGTGCAGACCGGTGCCGTCATCGGTATCGCCGATGTACATGCCGGGGCGTTTGCGCACGGCATCGAGCCCCTTCAGGACTTTGATTGAATCCGCGCCGTAATCATCGACAGCAGCCTGCTTGTCGGGCTTTTTGGCCGTCTCGGTCATGTGTTTATCCTCTGTCATGCGTGCATGATTTTCTATTCATAACCCTAGCAAAATCTGCCGGAAAAATCGACGTCTAATATGCGCCTAATTTTGAAAAAAATCAAAGTTTTAGATTGTTTTTGACACCGGGCGGAGCGCCGGAAAAAACCCTTTGTTTTCGGGCGGCTTTGTTTTCAGTAATGCGTGAAAAACCTTCGTTTTTGTTTTCATATTGCACGCGCAGCGTAAGGGGCGGCTAAACCCGCCGCACCGGCTATTTGAATGCCGTGACCACGACCAGCAACAACGCGGCCGCAACGATGCCCATACCTGCGCGCACGTCGGTTTCTTCGCGGTGGCCGACGATGCGGTACACCCCCGCAATCATCACGGGCGCGGTCAGGTTGATGGCCGCCTGATAGGACGGGCTTTCGGAATAGGCCATGGCGTAGTTTTTAAAAACCATGTGCGCGAGCCAGACCAATGCCGCCGCAAGCGACGCGGCCAGTAACGGCTTGAGCCGCACGGCGGGCGCGGCGGGCACTGTTGGCACGGTTTGCACCAGCGGCGCGGGCTTGCTGCGCCGTACCCACAGCACATAAGGACCCACCAGCACCAGCGCGATGAGGGATTGCACATACATATATCCCAGCACCACACCCGAAAAATCAGCCGCCGCCGCGCCGAAATCCATCGCGTATTTGTTCAAGACCGTCGTGATAGTGTACCCTGCAAGAGCCGGCGCCATATAGACCATAGCGCTGCGCGACACTTCGCAGCGGTTAAGACGCATAGCGAAATAAACGCAGGCGCTGAGCGAGACGAGAATGCCCAGCGTGAGCCAGGGCCGCGCCAGATATTCGAACAAAAGAGATGGCCGCAACACAAACCACAGGAAAAAAGCGACCAGCACGGTGACCGGCATCAAGCGCGACACCATGCCCGCACCGAATTTCGCGCTGGCGTTGAAGGTGCGCACGTCGGAGCTTGTCCCCACCATCACCGTCACCAGTACCGCCGCGTAGAACAACGGGTTTTGCGGCCACGAAAGCGTATGCACAAACGGCGTCATCAAAACGACAATCATGATGCGCATGGTAAAAACCAAAAGCTCGCCCGGCATGCGCCAATACTGGTTGACCAGATAAAAACCCGCGGAAAAAATAGCGGAGACAAGCGAAAACCACGCCCAGCCGCTGCCCAGCATAAAGCTGTTAAAACCGTCGCCGGAAAATACGCTCATGGCAAGGCTCACAGCGGCCCCGTTTCACGCAGAAGGGAAGGCCGCGGGTAAGCGTGCCCGCCGTCCACCATAAAAACTGCCGCATCTTTAAGCGCGCTGAACAGCGCGGCGTCCGTGCCCGTCAGCCAGACCTGCGCCCCCAGCGCCTGCAAATGTGCAAACAGCTGCGCACGGCGGTCATCATCCAGATGCGCGGCGACTTCGTCGAGAAGCAAAAGCGGCACAAACCCTTTTTCCGCCTTCATCATCAAGGCGTGGGCAAGCACGATGGAAAGCAGAAGGCCTTTTTGTTCACCGGTCGAGCATTGGTCGGCGGGCATATCCTTGGCGGCGTAGCGCACGGCAAAATCGGCACGGTGCGTGCCAATAGACGTGCGCCCTGCGGCGGCATCGACAGCGCGCGCGCGCGCAAGTTGCGCGGCAAGCGCCTGTTCAAGCGCGAGCGCGGGGGAATTTTCAAGCGCACCGGCAATCCCGCAAACAAGCTGTACAGCAGGCGCGGGGAAAAGCGTTTGCAAACGGGACAAATCCGCCAGATGGTGCGAAAGACGCGCGAGCAAATGCGCGCGCGCCGCGGCAATCGATACCGCATCGCCCGCAATTTGCGTTTCCAGCGTTTCCAGCCAGCGCGCATCCGGCGTGCGCATGCCCGTGAGCAGCCGCAGCCTTTCGCGCAGGTTTTTGTCGTAACGATTAAGGTGCGTAACATGGTCGGGCGTATAGGCGAATACCAGACGGTCGAGGAATTTGCGCCGCGCCGCAGCGCCTTCGGTAAAAATTCTGTCCATCTGCGGGGTGAGCCAGACAGCGGCCACATGCTCGGACAGGTTACGCTGGCCTTTGACCTCTTTGCCGTTCAGGCGGATGACG
>DQGU01000216.1:369-13942 GCA_003524565.1 Rhodospirillaceae bacterium | reverse complement strand
TAAAATAAAGACAAATTAAGCGGCGCATTTGCCTGCCCCGAAAATTCCTGAAAATATTAGAGAATTTTAAAATATTTTCGGTGTATTGTTATTTTATTACGCCTTTTTCCGGCGTGCCCCGCCCCTCCGGCGGCGGCTTTTTCAGGGGTTCGTGCATGTTCCAGAAAGACTTCTTCAAGTTGACAGGGCTTTATACCCTCGGCGTCATCGGCATTTTCTATGCGTGCTGGATGGTGCTGCAATGGGTGCTGCCGGAAGCGCGGCTTGACCTTGTGCAAACCCTCTCCACCGCCTTCGGCATCAACCTGCCGAATGACATGGACCTGACCGCGGCTGAAGAAGAAGGCCGTATGTTCTCGGTCGTCATCGTCATCGCGGCGCTGTCCATCGGGCTTATCCTGCTGAACGTATTTTTCAGCGCGGTCATCACGGCACGTTTCATCCGGCCGAAGGTCAAACTGCTGACGTCGTCGCGCGGCGTGCTGAGCACCACCTGGAACCCCGCCACCCCCTATATGCTGGTGCGGATGTCAAATTTTTATGGTGCCGACCTTGTGGATGTGAACGTCAATGTGGTTTTAACGGTCGAAGAAGTGCGCCAGAGCGGCGCAGGCACCGAACAGTTCATGTGTTACCTGCCCGTGCAGGATTTCACCCCGCAGCGCATTCTGGTCATGGAACAGCGCACGCCGTGGAGCCTTGCCGTGCCTGCCGACATTCTGCTCGGCAATTCGCTGACCAAGAATTACCACTTCAAACCGGGCAAGCCGATTGTGGCGTCTTTCTCCGCCGGCAAGAAAATCCTGTCGGTCAAGCGCACGCTGCAAATTCTTATTCAGGGGACGGATGCGCGCTCCTACTCCCACTTCGTTATTCACCGCCGCATCCCGATTGACGAACAGGACGGCAGCAAATACAACCTGCTGCTGCACAAAGGCTCGTTCAAATCCCTGCCCCTGCGCATCGAAGACGAAAGCGATTTGGAGCAAGTCACCGATTAGCTCAAACCGGCTGCAGGCTGGGACGAACAGCCGATTGCCTTTTGAATACAAAAAAACCGGCGCGCTTTGGCGGCCGGTTTTTTTGTATCGGCAAGCGCCGGCACTTTCATCAGAACGAAATGAAAAGCCCGCCGTTGACCGAAATATTGGTGCCGGTGATGTAGCCCGCGCGGTCATCACACAGAACGCCGACGACATAGGCGATTTCTTCCGGCTGCGCCATGCGGCCCATGGGGATTTGCGCGACAATCTGGTCGGAGATGTCTTGCGGGATGGCCTTGGTCATCGCCGTTTCGACATAGCCCGGCGATACGGAATTCACCGTCACGCCCTTGCGCGCGGTTTCCTGCGCCAGCGCCATGGTAAAACCATGCACGCCTGCTTTGGCCGCGGAATAGTTGGTCTGACCGAACTGGCCTTTTTTGCCGTTAACCGACGAGATGCTGACCACGCGGCCGAAGCCTGCATCGGTCATGCCGTCGATGAATTGTTTGGTCACGTTGAACAGGCTGTTGAGGTCCACGTTGAGAACGGCGTTCCAATCCGCTTCGGTCATTTTCTTCAGCGTTTTGTCGCGCGTGATGCCCGCGCAATTGACCAGCGCCTGCACCGTGCCGTGTTTTTCGCGGATGGTTGCGGCCATCTGCTCGCACGATGCGAAAGACGCCACATCGCCGGAGATAATATTGATGTCAACGCCCGCCGCCTGCCATTCGGCCAGACGTTTTTTCGCGTTCTCTTCTTCGGCAGGGTGATAGCCTGCAAGGACGCTGTAGCCTTTTTGTGCGAGTTCGGCGCAAATCGCGGAACCGATGCCGCCGACGCCGCCCGTTACCAGAGCCAGTTTTTTGGTCATTTTTTATACCCCGGAGATTAAGTTGCTGTTGAGTGTTCGAAGCCGGTTACATGCGCCGCAGAGAATACGCGATGAACGCGAAGGGCGGCATGAGGCAGTCCGTGATGGTACAAAATCTGGACTTGCGCGGCGGCTGAGTCAAGAGCGTCCGCAAAAGTCCGAAGTCGCGGGGACAAGTCCCCAAAAGCAGAAAACGGGGGCATTTCGCCCATCGGCCAAAATGCGCCCCGTTTCCGGTATGCGTCTTAAGCGGCTGCTTTTTTGTCCGCTTTTTTCGCCATGTCGTTACCGGCGGTTTTCAGCGCGGTTTCGAACAGCTGGTTGTAGGTTTTGCCAGCGTCAGCGAGGATGTCTGCGTAAGAACGGCTGGAGTCGGTCAGTTTCTTGCTGACTTCCTGTGCCCATTCAGCTTGCAGCGCGGTGAAAGCTTTCACGTCTTTGGTCTGGGCGAGTTCTTCGGCGGTTGCCGTAGCGGACTCAACCAGCGCGGTCGTCAGCTCAACTTGCTCTTTCATCAGCTTTTCGCTGAGTTTCAGGTTGGCTTCGCCGAGTTTTTTCCAGCTTTCCAGCGTTTGCTGGCTGAACTTGGTGAGGTTCTCGAGGATTTCGTTTTGCATGTGTCATCTCCTTTTAGAGAGTGGATGAGGTAGTGCGAGTAATGGTTAAAAGAATCAGCTGTTGCACCGCAACATTGCTGCAATGCACCATATAGCGTTTTGGCCCCTCTTGTCAAGAGGGGCCAAAACGGCAAATATTCAGCTAATTGAAGTATATAGATATTACTGGCGCTTTTTCTTCAGGTCCGCCTCGGCATCCGAAGCCTCTTCCGGCTTGCCGGCGGGGCGCATGCCCGTGGTGGCAAGGTCGAAGAAACGCTGCTGCATACCCTTCCAGAAATCCAGATTGCGCTCGGTCATATCCTGCATGACGCGTGACATGGGGTTGTCCATCATGCCGGCCATGTAGCGTTTCTGGTGTTCGGTGAAAATCTGGAGGTTTTTCTCCAGAAACTCGCCAAACAGGTTCTTGGCGGCATCGTCATAGAAACCGATGAATTTGGTCAGCATCTCGGTCGTGAAAATGGGGCTTTCGCCGTTTTCCTGCTCGATAATGATTTGAATCAGGATGGAACGGGTGATGTCCTCGCCGCTTTCGGCATCCACCACCTTGAAATCCAACCCCTCGCGGATGAGCTGATAAACAGCCGCCAGCGTGATGTAGGAGCTTTTCTCGGTGTCATAGAGACGACGGTTCGGGTATTTTTTTATAATCCGCATTTCCTGTTACCTTGTTGCTGCCCTTCTTCGAAGGGGGGTTGCGAGACCTTCTGCGAAGGGGTTAATCCATGAAGTGGCCACCATTGGTGGCAAGGTTTGCGCCGGTGATGAAACCGGAGCTCTCGTCGGCCAGAAACGCCACCACATGGGCAACGTCCTCCGGCTTGCCGAAACGACCGACGGGGATTTGCGACATGATACCCATGCGGATATTCTCCGGCACGCCCTGTATCATGTCGGTATCAATATAACCGGGGGAAACCGTATTGACGGTCACGCCCTTTTTGGCGACTTCCTGCGCCAAAGCCTTGGTAAAGCCGTGCATCCCCGCCTTGGCGGCAGAATAGTTGACTTGGCCAAACTGGCCTTTCTGCCCGTTGATGGAGGAGATATTGACGATGCGGCCAAACCCCGCCTCCAGCATGAAATCCAGCACCGGACGCGTGATATTGAACACGCTGTCGAGGTTGTTGCTGATGACTTCGCGCCATTGGTCGTGGCTCATTTTACGCAGCGTGGTGTCGCGCGTGATACCTGCGCTGTTCACCAGAACCGTGATGGGGCCGAGGTCGGCCACGATAGCCTTGACCACGCGCTGGCTGTCTTCGAAATCGGATACGTCGCATTTGTAGATGTGGAAGGTATAGCCCTCTTTCGCCATATCGGCTTTCCAGGCTTTGGCCTTTTCCTCGTTGCGGTAGGTCGTCGCCACCACATGCCCTGCGCGCGCAAGACGTTTGCAAATCTCGCTGCCGATACCGCCCGTGCCGCCCGTGACCAGGCAAACGCGGGGCACAGCCTGCGCGGCCGGCGGAATGTTGCTTTCGTTATTTTGCTGCACGTTCTGGGCTTTCGATAGAGCGGTCATGTCTGGTGTCTCCTCTTAAAATGATTGTTAACAATAAAGTACACGCCGTAACACCGCAGGAAGGCTGGCGGATAAAATACCGTTCCGTCGCCTACCCGCTTTTTGCGCCTGCGCCCCGTATTTACGGGCCGTGCATAAAGCAAGTACCTATCGCCACTTTTCGAGGCTTTCAGACTGGTCATAAAGTAACCGCAGCGCAGCAAGGGTGCAAGCCTTATCTTGCAAAAAAAGGGCGGTTTTCCTATACTCTCGACGCAGCGCAGCATTTTTATGTTGCATCGCACAAAAGCGTGCTATACTGGAAGTATTCAATATTCATTCAAATCTTTTGCGAGGCATAACCGCATGGCAACCGAACAAACTGCCCAACAGGACTGGTTCAAGGCGCAGCAGCAATACTGGGACACATGGTTTCAGGGACAGCGCCAGTTTTTTGACGCGCAGGCCATGCCGGGCCTTTCGACGCAGTGGGAAAACTTTTTCCGCGAATGGCAAAACCTGACCACCGGTTCCGCCACTCCCGCCGCCGACAGCTACCGCGCGTTTTTCACGCAGGCGGGCAAAGGCTTCCTCGACCTTCTCGAAAAATTCTATCAGCCGGGCGCGCCCTACGCCGCCGACGAAACGCTGAAAACCTGGATGGACCAGCTGCAAAAATTCTACGGCAGCCTGCTGCAGCAAAACGCGCAGCCGTTTGACGTTGCCGCCCAGTTCAAGACCTTTACCGACAGCTTCGCTGCCGGCGGCGCGCCGAACTTCTTCGCCGACATGTTCAAACAGCCGGGCGCCCAGCCGCACAAGGCCGCATCCTTCATGTACGACCCCTTCGGCTTTTACGCCTCCATGCCCGGTATCGGCTATACCCGCGAAAAGCAGGACAGCCTGAACCACCTCTATCACCTCTGGGTTGATTTCGACGGCCAGATGCGCCGCTACAACATCGAAATGACCAAAGTGGCCATCGAGGCGCTGCAAAAATTCCAGCAATACGTCACCACGCCGCCCGAAGGCGCCAAGCCGCTTGAATCCCTGCGCGACATCTACGTCAAATTCGTCGATGTTTCCGAAGACGTTTTCGCCAAATTCGCCATGTCCGACGAATACATCCGCCTGTACGGCGACGTGGTCAACGCGCTGACGGCCTTCAAAAAAGAGCAGAACAAAGCCGTTGATGACGCCATGGAGCAGTTCAACCTGCCGAACCGCGCCGAAGTCGATAGCCTGCATAAACGCGTGCACGAACTGCGCCGCGAAAATCTGGAGCTGAAAAAGGACATCGCCGCCATCAAGGCTGCGCTCGGCCTGAAAAAAGAAGCCCCCAAAGCTGCAGCACCGAAAGCAGCTGCCCCTAAAGCAGCTGCGCAGGCGGCCGCCGTCAAGACAGCCCCCAAATCCAAACCCGCAAAACCCGCCGCGAAAAAACCGGCAGCCAAAAAGGCAGGTAAAAAATGATTTCCGCTATCCAGCTGAAGCCCGAACAAATCCTGACCGAAGTCAGCAACTTCAACCGCAAGCTGAGCGAAGGCATCAAAAACCTGCAAAAGGTCGGCGAACTGCCCACAGGCGTCACCCCGCGCGAAGCCGTCTATACCGAAGACAAGCTGACGCTGTACCACTACAAAAGCCCCACAGGCGACAAGCCGTCGTTGAAAGCGCCGCTGCTTATTTCCTACGCGCTGGTCAACCGCCCGTATATGACGGACTTGCAGGAAAACCGCTCCATGATACGCGGTCTTCTGGCGCAGGGCGTGGATGTGTATCTGATTGACTGGGGCTACCCCGACCGCTCCGACCGTTTCCTGACGCTTGATGATTACATCAACGGCTACATCGACCGCTGCGTCGATGTCATCCGCGAACGCCACAGCGTGGATAAAATCAACCTGCTCGGCATTTGTCAGGGCGGCGCGTTTTCCATCTGCTATACGTCGCTGCATCAGGACAAAATCCAGAACCTCATCACCATGGTGACGCCGGTCGATTTCCAGACCGAAGACAACATGCTGGCGCATTGGATTCGCGACATCGACGTTGACCAGCTGGTGGACAGCATGGGCAATATTCCGGGCGATTTGATGAACTGGACGTTCCTGAACCTGAAGCCTTACCGCCTGCTGGCGCAGAAATATATCGATATGGTCGATATTCTCGACAACCCGCAGCAGGTCTGCAACTTCATGTACATGGAAAAATGGATTTTCGACAGCCCCGACCAGGCCGGCGAAGCCTACCGCGAATTCGTGAAGCAGTTTTATCAGGAAAACAAACTGCTGAAAAACGAAGTCAAGGTCGGCGCGGATACGGTGAACCTGAAAAACATCACCTGCCCCGTGCTTAACATCTATGCCAACGACGACCACCTCGTCCCCCCCTCCGCGTCCAAGCCGCTGGGCAAGGCCGTGGGCACCAAGGATTATACCGAGCTGTCGTTCAAAGGCGGCCACATCGGCATTTACGTTTCCGGCTCCGCGCAGGCGCTGGTACCGCCGTCGATTGGCAAATGGCTGGGCGAGCGTAAATAAACCCGCAAACCGTACAGAAGGAGAGACGCATGAAACGTCATCTGTTTATGGCCATGCTGGCCGTTGCCGGACTTTCCAATGCCTCGCTGGCGGATCAGCACAACCTTGTGCATAGCCAGCATCAGGAACAACCCGCGCAGGATGCAGACACGAAAGCCCCTGCCGATGTTTACGCAGACGCCATGGAAAAAATGCACCACGACATGGCGATTGCGCCGACGGGCGATGCTGATATCGACTTCGCGCGCGGCATGATACCGCACCATCAGGGCGCCATCGACATGGCGAAAATCGTGCTGGAAAAAGGCAAGGACGCTGAAATCCGCAAACTGGCCGAAGACATCATCGCCGCGCAGGAAAAAGAAATCGCCTTCCTGCAAGGCTGGCTGGACAAAAACGCCGCCGCCAAAAGCGAATAAGAATCTGCCTAAAAAAATCCCCCGCGGCTGCGGGGGATTTTTTTATCACCATTCGATGTAAAGGCTTTCGCCCGCGCTGCAGCAGGGGCGCGGATCGCACCCCTCGCCGTTCGGGAAGCCGCATTTTTTCTCAAGCTTGCTTTCATGCGTCACTGCGCCCGTCGGCCCCGTGATGGAAACCACCAGATTTTCAGGGATTTTAGACAGCGTCAGCGCATGAAAACTTTGCGCATCCGGCGGCAGGGCGCAGCCGCTTTCGCCGATTTGCACGGCCTTGTCATTGCACGTCACCGCCGGCATGCCGCAGGTCGGCAGCGGCAATTGCCCTTCGCAATTATAAACATTTTCATCCGCGATAATCTTAAACTGGTAATATCCGTGCGGCCAGGCGCTGGCGCTGAGGTTGAGGGTATAGCCCTCCATGCACCACATCTGGGTGCAGGCGCGCGGGCGTGACGTGACCTGCCCCAGCGGCGCGATGCTTTTCTCGATAACCTTCGGGCGTTTGACCGCGCCGTCTTCCTGCGCCTTTGCCGCCACGGGCAGGCAAAGCCCCAGCAGCATCACCAGCATGAACAATGTTTTCCTGATTTGCATTGCGGCGCCCTCCTGTCCGGTTCTGGGCTAGAGAATAGCGCAATCGGGCAATTTTTTTGTGCTTTTTCCGCATATTAGCGCTGGTTTTACCAGTTTTTAACGTTATGGCAATAGAATCGGGTTAAGTCCAAACGCCAAGCGAGGCTGCCCATGACCGAGCCCAACCAAGACAAACAAGCCGTCAAACAAACGCGCGACATCCTGAATGCGCGGCTTGGCGAAATGATTACAGGCCTTCTGGGCGATGACAGCCTTGAGAAAAAATATGCCGCCGGCCCCGTTGATGGTGCGGCAGGTGCCGCCGCCGAGAAATCCGGCATTGTCAGCGCCGATACAAAAACAGCCCTTCTTATCGCGCAGGCAGCGGAGCGCACGTTGCGCGCCGCCGAAAAAACCGCTTTTTTCCATGCGCACCGTGATGAAATTTCCGCAGATATCAAACAACAAGTCGCAGACCAGCAGGCCGCGCACGCCGAAAAATTCAAAACCGCCGCGGCGGATACCACAGAAAACAAGCAGACATTCATGCAGCGTATTTTCGGCCTCCACGCCGCAAAAACGGGATTGTCACAGGAAGAGCGCTACGCGCTGGAGCGTGAACAACGCCAGATTGAACACAAGGCCTACGAACAGCGCGAAACCGAGCTTGGCTATGTATCGCCGAACGACAACACGTTCCGCTATGTCGGCGCAGCAGGCGATGCGCCCGCCTTGCAATCGGCGCAGGCGACCGCCCTTGCGGCGCAGATGTATCTGAACAACGAAATTGAAAGCCGCCTTTACAAAAGCGCCTTCCCGCTCGATATGGGCGTCAGTGCCGTGGGCGAAAGCTATATCGACGGGCTGAAACAAAAAGCCGCCGCCGACCTCAGCGCCGCGGGCGCGCTGCTCGAACAAGAGGGACACGGCGCAGCCGCTTCACGCCTGAAGGCCGTGGTCAGCAGCATCGGCGCACCGTCGCATAATACGGCGGGACCAGACGAACTGGTGCGCAAACTTTACAAGCAGGAAGAATCCAACGTCGGCTATTCCAACCAGCAGATGAGCATGTGGACGATGGCCACCTTTGCGCACCGCGCAGGGTTTGAACAAGAAAACTGCGACAAGCTGATGAAACTTATCAACCCGCAATCAAACGGGCTGGCGGAACCGCCGCCGCAAACAGTGAGGGCGGCAAGCGCCGCCCCCAGTACGTCGAAACCGGCGTAAAACTGTCTTATTTCGTGCCAAAAATACGGTCGCCCGCATCGCCGATACCCGGCAGGATATAGCCGTGGTCATTTAGCTGGCGGTCGATGGCCGCGGTATAAACCGTCACATCCGGATGCGCTTCGTGGAACGTCTTCAGCCCCTCCGGCGCGGCAATCAGGCACATGAATTTAATATCCGTCGCATCGCAATCCTTGATGCGCTCCACTGCTGCAACTGCGCTGTGGCCGGTCGCCAGCATCGGGTCAACAACGATGACCTGACGGTTCGCAAGGTCTTCGGGCATCTTCATGTAATATTCGACGGGGATAAGCGTTTCAGGGTCGCGGTAAAGGCCGATATGCCCCACACGCGCCGAGGGTACCAGCTGCAAAAGACCGTCCAGAAAACCCGTGCCCGCGCGCAAAATCGGCACGATGCACATTTTTTTACCCGCCAGCATCTTGCCTGTCATTTTTTCAAGCGGGGTTTCAATCTCCACATCCTCCAGCGGCAAGTCGCGCAGGACTTCATAGCCCATGATGATGGACACTTCGCGGATAAGGTTGCGGAAATCCTGCGTCGCCGTGTTTTTATCGCGCATAATCGTCAGCTTGTGCTGGATAAGCGGATGGTCAATCAGCTGCACGTTGGGGAATTCTTTGGTCATGGTCATACCTTTCGTTTCATCAATATGGGCAAGAAGGTCAGCTGACCGCCGGCCATTCAATCAGTGCGGAAAACGCTTTGTGCATCGCGGGCGCGGCGGCAAGGAACAGGCCGTTGTCGATGCCGGCGGGTTTGCCCTCCGGCGTTGTCACGATGATGCCCTGCTCGCGCACATACAAAAACCCTGCGGCAATATCCCACGGCTTCGCGCCGCCTGCATGGAACATCACATCAAACCGCCCCGCCGCCAGATAGCAAAGGTCAAGCGCGCCTGCACCTTCGATACGCACCGCGGCGCAGTGTTTTTCAGCCGCGGCGACGACTTTTGAAAACTGCGCGAATTGCGCGGCGTCGCGGCGGGCATGGCCGGGGTCCACGTCTATCATGGCGTTTTTCAAATCATGCCGTGCCATACGCTTCAGCGGCTGGCCGTTCAGGAAAACGCCGCCGCCTTTATACGCATGGAACATTTCATCCAGCAGCGGGCTATAGGTCACGCCCGCGATAATTTCCCCGTGACGCTCCAGCGCAATCGTCACGCACCAGTGCGGCAGGCCGTGCACGAAATTATTGGTGCCGTCGAGGGGATCGATAATCCAGCGGAAACGCGCGTCGTTGCCGCGGCGGTCCGTGCCCTCCTCGCCCAGAAAGCCCCAGTCGGGCCGCGCGGTGGAAAGGATGCCGACAACGGTTTCCTCCGCCTTGCGGTCGGCGCGCGATACGAAATCGCCGGGGCCTTTTTCGTCGATGACAAGGGTATCGAGCGCGGCAAAATCCGCCTTGAGTCCGGCCGCCGCGCTGCGCGCAGCTTCCGTCATCAGGGCGATATCGAATGCAGGGTCGAAATCGTTATTCTTCAAGGCTGCGGCCTTTGACATCCTTGAGGTCTTCCTGCTGCATCACGCCGGTTTTTTCGGCGAAATAGCCGGCGGCTTTTTTCGCTTCCATCTCCACCGACGCGTCGGCGGGGATGAGATACGGCGGAATTTCAATGCGCTCGCCCACTTCGATGCCCTGTGATTTGAGCGCGTTGTACTTCATATCGCTCATGGAGGCAAAACGGTCGATTTTGGTGATGCCGAGCCAGTGGAAAATATCGGGCATCAGCTGCTGGAATCGCATATCCTGCACACCCGCCACGCATTCGGTGCGCTCGAAATATTTGTCGGCGCGGTCGCCGCCTTCTTGACGCTTGCGCGCGTTGTAAACGAGGAACTTGGTAACCTCGCCGAGCGCACGGCCTTCCTTGCGGTTGTAAACGATAAGGCCGTTGCCGCCCTGCTGCGCCTGTTCGATGCAAATTTCGATGCCATGGCACAGATACGGACGGCAGGTGCAGATGTCGGAGCCGAAAACATCCGAACCGTTGCATTCGTCATGCAGACGGCAGGACAGCTTCACATTCGGGTTGCCAATGGTGGACACATCGCCGAAGAAATACAGCGTATGCCCGCCGATGGGCGGCAGGAATACTTTCAAATCGCTGCGGGTAATCAGCTCGGGGAACATGCCGCCAGAATATTCGAAAAGCGCGCGGCGAAGGTCGGTTTCCTCAATCTCAAAACGCTTCGCAATGCCCGGCAGATACCACACAGGGTCAATCGCGGCCTTGGTGACTTTCACATCGCCATTGGCTTTCAGAATATCGCCATCGGGCTTCAAACGGCCTGCGGCAATCGCATCCTTGATTTCGGGCATGTTGATATGCGCTTTGGTCACCGCAATCGTCGGGCGCACGTCGAGGCCTTTTTTGCGGTAATCATCAAACGCATCGCCCACCATGTGACCCCACGGGTCGAGGCTCACGATTTTCTCCGGGTCCGTCCATTGCGGATGCGGGCCGATTTTTTCGGCAGGCGCGGTGTTCGTCAAATCCGGCACATGCAGCGGGTCAAGCACGCCAATCGCCACCGCCATCGCGCGGTAAACCGAATAGGCGCCCGAATACGCACCGATGACGTTGGACGCCGCATGGTCGGCCATGCTGGCAATCAGGGGGCCGCGCTCTTCCAGCGTTTGTGCGCCCCAGCTGACCTTCGGCACTTTGCCGTCTTTGGGCGGGTGCGACGTCAGGATGATATGCGAGGAAGAATTCGGACGGTTCTTTTTCATGGCGCTTGCAGTCTTTCCGTAGGCTCGGTGGCCGCGATATTGCGGCGCACAATAAATCCCTGAAAATTCAGGGTTTGAGTCTGCCCCAGAACCCGCCGAAGCGCAAGCGATGCGCCGTATCCGGCTGCAAATTTATGGCAATTTTTAGGGCTTCGTCACGCGCAATCCGGCAGGCTTCGGCACGGTTACGTCATGCAGGCGGATGGCCGCGCGTTTGAAGCCGAGCCAGACCATGACCTGCATCAACGGATGGGCGACCAGATTGTGAAACGCCCATGCGTTTTTGGCCCAGCGCAAACGGCGCCCTTCCAGCGCGGCGGGGTGCAGCAGCATCACCGCTTCGAAGGCGTCGAAATCATACGCTGTCAAAACCTGCCCACCCTTGAGGGTGATATCCACCTGCCCCGTCATCTCGATGCGGGATATATCCACGCGCGCGACGGCTGCGATGGGCACAATGGTATCGCCTGCTTTGATAAAATCGCGTTTGTTCATTCTGCCACCTGTTTCAAAAACGGTGTAGGGTCGCGCAAGGTTGCGGGCTTTTTATCGGGCCTTGGCCATTCGGGTGCATCGCGCGCGCCGCGTGCGTGCAGTTCCAGATGCAGCATGGCCATGGGGCGGCCTTTGTCTTTTTTCAAAACCGTCACCACATGGCCGACAGTATCGCCCGCGGCGAGCGCATCGCCCGTTTTGCACACGGGCGCAATTTCGCCGTAAACCACAACGCCGCTTGCGCCCTCGACCAGCACGGCATCGGTATTTTCCCACCAATCCGACCCCGCCTGCGCGCCCGTGAAGGGGATGATGGCAACCACTGTCCCCGCCTCCACCGCCTGCACCGCGGTGCCAGCAGGGCAATAAAGGTCGATGCCTTCGTGCACATGGTTTTTACGCTGCACGCCATAAGCACCCGGATGCGGCGCAAGCGGCAAAGCCGTTGCATCCGGCGGCAGCGTGCGGAAAGACTCGCTATCGTCCGACGGCACAAGCCGCAGCGGCAGCGGGTTTTTCCATTGCGGCAGGTTTTCAGCCATGGACATGCCCGCCCGTTTTATCGTCGAGGTCGAAATTGCGCTCGATAAGCTCAATCACCCGCGCCGCCGGCACATCGCTGCGATAGACGATATTCGGCCCGTGCTGGTCGAGCATCACGGCCCAGATGCCGTCTTCGATTTCGCGCAGGCCGTCCGACGTATTCTTGCCGCATTCATGGCTGCCGCATTCAAACGGGCGCTGGTCGCGGAGCGGGATTTTATCCGGCGCATCCGGCTTCAGCGGGCAATGGAAATGCACGATGTTATCAAGCGCAGGATGCTCTTCGAAAATAATCCGCTGGCTTTGCCCGCCGACCGACGGTTTGCCGCCATAAGCGATGACTTTATCGCGCCCCTTGGGTTCAATCAGCACCATGCCGTTTTCTTTCAGCTGGTTGAAATTCGACCAGCGGCGCGATGTAATGATTTTCCCGTCCGGCCCGCGTACGGCGAAATGCCCCGCCGTCACCGCGCCGCGCGTTTTGGTTTGCACGGGTTTATAGGCGCCGCGTTTGATGCAATGGTCAACCACCGCGCGCAGGTTATCGCTGATAAGCTCTGATTTCCATTCAACCCCCGCTGCCCCCTCGACAACGGTCGAGCGCGTGAATGTCGCGCGGGAGCGCATGAGCGCCATTTCAACAAGCCCTTCAAGCGCCTCCACCCGCTCGGTTGTGACATGATAGCGGGCTTCTTCGGGGCAAATCACCATGTTCATGCGCGTGACAACATCGTTCACCAGCACAAGGTTGATATGCGCGCCTTTCATCAATTTGAGGCCGGCCAGATACATTTCATCCTCGCTCGCCCCCGTCGTGGTTTTGAAGGCGACGAGGAAAATATCTTTGCGGTCTTTGCGGATGCCAGAGACGATTTTATCTGCCGGTGTCAGCTTCATGTGCGTTTCGCCCGCCGCGGTTTTCATGCGCTGCGCCTTGCGTCCCGATGCGACATCGTCGATGCTGCCGTTGAAATCGCAAATGGCGGGGTTCCAGAAAACGATTTTGGTATGCGGGTTATCGACAAT
>DQGU01000216.1:0-128 GCA_003524565.1 Rhodospirillaceae bacterium | reverse complement strand
TTTGGTATGCGGGTTATCGACAATCTCCCCCGCCAGACGCGCCATATCGTCATTGGTTTCGTAAGGGGATGATGCGTCGGCCATGCGCGTCAGCGTCAGGCGCGTGCTATGGCCAAGGCGCGTGCAGA
>DQGU01000123.1:7783-12667 GCA_003524565.1 Rhodospirillaceae bacterium | reverse complement strand
TGCTGGGCGGACGAAAAAGCCGCTCTTGCGCAGGCGCGGGCCTCCGCCCGCCGCTGGCAGGCGGGCAAACCGCTTGGTACGCTCGACGGCGTGCCCGTGACGGTGAAGGACTGGTTTCATGTCAAAGGCTGGCCGACGCGCTATGGCTCCCGCTTGTCATCAGATGCGCCGCAAAAAGAAGACTCCCCCGCTGTGGCGCGTCTGCGCGCAGCGGGTGCTGTATTTATCGGCAAAACCACGCTGCCCGAATACGGGCACAAGGGCGTGACCGATAGCCCGCTTTACGGCGTCACGCGCAACCCGTGGGACGAGAGCAAAACCTGCGGCGGCTCTTCAGGTGGCGCGGCGGTTTGCGCGGCGACGGGCATGGGCGTTTTGCACCTCGGCAGCGACGCGGGCGGTTCTGTGCGTATCCCCGCCAGTTTCTGCGGTGTTGCTGCGTTTAAACCGAGCCCCGGCGTTGTGCCGTCATGGCCGCCCAGTTTGTTTTCAACCCTCAGCGCCGCGGGGCCCATCGCGCGCAGTATAGATGATTGCGCGTGCATGCTGGATGTCATTGCGCAGTTCGATAAAAAAGGCCGCACGCCGGATTGGCACGCGCTGCCGCTTGCGCGGCCTGATTTTGCGGCATCGCTGGAAATGCCGCTCGGCAAGCTCAAAATCGCCTACGCGCCGGCCATAAACGACGTGCGCATGAATGCGGATGTGGCGGCGGTGATGAAAAAAATGCTGCCGCATCTGCAAAGCCTTGGCCGCGTCGATGTCATACGCCTTGATGTGCCGGACATTGTGGATGTGTTCAACAAACACTGGATGGCGGTGGCCGCGCACATGTTGAAAGACTATACAGCCGCGCAGAAAAAAAAGACCGACGCAAGGCTGCTTCACTGGGCGGCGCGGGGTGAAAAACTCGCCCTGCATGATTATCTGGCGGCGGAGCGGGCGCGCATGGACATCGGCGAATATTTCAAATCCATACTGGATGATTACGACATTCTGGTCACGCCGACGACGGCCATGACGGCCTTTGATGCGGGCGTCAACATGCCGCGCGGCAGGGACGGCAAATTGTGGGACGACTGGACACCCTTTACCTACGGTGCCAATCTGGCGCGCCTGCCTGCCGCAACCATTCCGGCAGGCTTGACCAAAAGCGGCCTGCCCGCGGGCGTGCAGGTGATGGCAGGGTATTTGAAAGATACGCTGGCGCTGCGCGCCGCGGCGGCGCTTGAAAAGAAAATCGGTTTTGCGGGATGGGGCGCATGATGCAGGAAAATAAATTAAAGCTGTTCGCTTTTTATATCGGCGGTTCGACCGAAAACTCGCTGATTGAGCTGCACGATGTGCGCATCTGCGTGGGCGAAACGATGGAGGCGACATACGATGAAATCCGCCGCACATGGTGGGGCACGCCCGAAAGCCTGCATCTGGATTGCTGGGGCGAGCTGACGGGCGCGGACGGGCATGAAATAAGCCTGTCTGCGGAAAAGCCGGCGGGAGAAGACAAACTGTGGTTTGTGAACCTTGGCGGTTATATCCCCGATGATTTCACCGAACAGCATAAAAACGTTTTTGTTGTCGCGCCCACAAAATCAAAAGCAAAAGTGCGCGCACTGAAACAGGTTTTGCACTGGAAATCGCATCACGAAGATTACAGTTTTGACGTGGAGCAGATGACCTGCGTGAATGATATTCTCGCGCGCAAGGGGCTTTATATCCATTTGAAAAAGTCGGACAGCGCGCAGCCTTTCAGCTTTAAATTCGGCTTTAACCGCGATATTCGCAAAACGGCGTGAAGTTCTAGCGCGGTGTTTGCGCTGCGGGGGCGATGCGCGGGGCGGCGCTGCGTGCCGCATCAATAACCGCAATCGCATCCAGCGCGGCAATGTCCTGAATTTTTGCGCCCACCAATGGCTTAGCCGTGTGGCCGGACGTCAGGGACTGCCACGTTGCAGGGTCGTTATAATAGCCATAGAGCGTATAAACGGGCGTGCCGCCCGCCGCCGCGATATGCGTAGGGCCCGTGTCATTGCCCAGCGTGAACTGCGCCCCGCGCGCCAGCGCCGCGATGTCGCCCAGAGACGTTTGCCCGCAAATGTTTTTCGCCCTGCTGCCGATGCGTGCGGCCAAGTCGGCACAGGTTTGTTTTTCCGCCTCCGCAGGGCCGCCGATGATAACGGGCGTGATGCCCTGCGCTTCGTAATGACCAGCGACCTCCGCGAATTTTTCAATCTGCCAGCGTTTGAACGGGCGGTTTGCCGCGCAAACGGGCACGAAAATCGCGTATTTTTCGCCGTCTTCAAGTCCGAATTTTTTCTGCGCAGCGCGCACGGCGGCATCGCTGGTCAGCGCGTCCGGCATGGCAGGCAGGGGCAGTTTTTCGCCCGCCTTTAAAACGCCCGCATCACGCAGGCAATCGTTCAGCAAATCGAAAATATGTTTTTTGCCCACAACCGCGCCCGCGCCGAACTGCGCCGTGTCTTTTTCGACAACCTCCATCTTCTCCGGCTGGTAAACGGGGACGGAGGGATAGGTGTCGCAAAAACTATGTTCGTAAAAATCGAAATTGAACCCCATGACGGCGCGCGCCAGTGTTTGCGGCGGCAGCGGCGCGGCGGCGGTATCGTGAAACGGCAGCGTGATGCCGCCCATGGTTTCCGCCCAGCCGTGGCGGTGCTTCGCGCCGACGGTGATAATCTCCATGCCGCGCGCATCCGCGAAGTCGGCGATTTTTTTAAGGGCGGGTGCGCAGAAAAGCCCGTCGCCCAAATCACGCGGCAGGTTCACGAGAATCACAGGTCTGGCAGCACTCTCCGGCATAGGGTGCCTTGCAGGTGATGGGTATTGCCATATTACCAAAGCGGGCCGGTTTTGTCATGGGAAACCCGCCGCGCCGCTTGTAACGCCTTATAAACAAACAAAAACCCCGCCGTTGCGGGCGGGGGTTTTGCGGTATCTGCCGCTGCGTTTAGCGCAGGTTGGTCAGCATTTTGCCAAGGCGTTCGACCAGCAGGCTGATATGGCTCTCGTTCAAAATCAGCGGCGGCGACATGGCGAGCGTGTTGCCGGTGAAGCGCATGACGGTGTCGTGTTCGAAATACATGCGGTCAAAGGCCTCCATCGCGCGCGACATTTCGTCGGGATATTTGCGGTCGGTGCCGGGGTCCAGCTCCACCGCGCCCATCAGGCCGATGGTGCGGATGTCGATAACATGCGGCTTGCCCTTCAGCGTGTGCAGTGCGTCCGACCATGTTTTTTCCAGCTTGGCCGCGTTTTCGAACAGGCCTTCGGATTTATAAACTTCCTGCGTGGCAAGCGCCGCGGCGCAGGCCAGCGGGTGGCCGCTATAGGTATAGCCGTGGAAGAAGTTGATGCTGTATTCGCCCGCGCTTTCCATGAACGCGTCATAGATACCCTTGCGGCAGAAAGTCGCGCCCATCGGCACCGTGCCGCTGTTGATGCCCTTCGCCGTCGTGATGATGTCGGGCACGATGCCGAAATATTCGGCGGCCGTCGCCTTGCCCAGGCGGCCGAAGCCCGTGATGACTTCGTCGAAAATCAGCAGAATGTCGTGCTTGGTGCAAATCTCGCGCAGTTTTTCAAGGTAGCCTTTCGGCGGTACCAGAACGCCGGTCGAACCCGCGACAGGCTCCACAATCACGGCGGCGATGTTTTCGGCGTCATGCAGGGCGACGATGTTTTCAAGGTCGTTTGCCAGATGCGCGCCCCATTCGGGTTGATGCTTGGAAAACGCCTGCTCTTTCAGGTTGAACGTATGGGGCAGGTAATCCACGTTGGGCATCAGCGCGCCCGAAAATACCTTGCGGTTCCACGGAATGCCGCCCAGCGACACGCCGCAGATGTTCACGCCGTGATAGGCACGCTCGCGGCTGATGATTTTGGTCTTGGCCGCCTTGCCGCGCGCGCGCCAGTAGGCGAGGGCGATTTTAACGGCGGTATCCACCGCTTCGGAGCCGGAGTTGCTGAAGAAAACATGTTCGATATCGCCCGGCATTTCCGCGACAAGGCGCGATGCCGCTTGAAACGCCAGCGGGTGGCCAAAGGAAAAGTTCGGCGCGTAGTCAAGCGACGCGGCCTGTTTTTGAATGGCTTCGACAATTTTCGGGTGGCTGTGGCCGGCATTCACGCACCAAAGACCGGCGGAGGCATCGAGCATCTCGCGTCCGTCGTCGGAATAGTAATACATGCCCTTCGCGCCCGTAATCATGCGCGGTTTTTTCTTGAACGATTTCTGCGCCGTGAAGGGCATGAAATGGGCGTCGAGGTCGTTGGGCTTCAGATTGTGCGACATGGCTGGCATCCTTTGACATCTGGACGTGGCGGGCGCAGGTGCGCGGCGCGGCGTCTGGTTGTTTTGTATCCGGCATTCGGGCGTGCTGTTAAAAAAGCGCCTGCCGGTTTATTTGCGCGAAATGCAGCGCGCGCTTTCGATGGCGTTTGCATTCCGCAAGTGCCAAGAGCATACTCGCTAGCAGCTTGGAATATCAACCCCCGCGTCAATATGGCAAACGATAAAGATAACGAAAACAGCAATGGCATCAACGGCCACGCGCATCACGATGCGGCGGCGGCGGATAATGTTGCGCGTTTCCCATCGGCGGCGGAGCGCAGCGCGCGCCAAAACCCGCCGCCGGCCAATGACGGCGCTGCGGCGCACAAAAAGTCTGAACCTATTCTGAACCTGCCGCCCGGCATCAAATACATCTCGCTTGTGCTGCTTGCGCTCATGGGGCTCCGCTATGTGCTGGCGGACGAAACGATGTACGACGTTTATATGCGCTTCGGTTTTGTGCCCGCCTATTATTCGGGTGTGATGGCGGCAGACTGGCGGGCGGCAGTTGCGCCTGTCACGCACATGTTTTT
>DQGU01000123.1:0-7530 GCA_003524565.1 Rhodospirillaceae bacterium | reverse complement strand
CGCCTGTCACGCACATGTTTTTGCATGGCGGCTGGCTGCATATCGGGGTGAATATCGGCATGCTGATGGCCTTTGGCAGCGCGCTTGAAAAAACCATCGGCATCAAACGCGCGGCGGTGATTTATTTTGCCTCCGGCATTATCGGTGCGGCGGTTCATTTCGCCGTGCTGCCGCAAGACCCCGCGCCGCTGATTGGCGCGTCGGGCGGCATCAGCGGGCTTTTCGGCGGGATGCTGATTTTGATGTTCCGCTCCGGCATGCTGGGCGGGGAGGGGTATAAACGCCTCGCTTTCCTGATTGCGCTCTGGATTGGTATCTCGCTTTTGTTCGGCTATACCGGCATGCCGGGGGCGGAGGGCAAAGTCGCCTGGACATCCCACGTCGGCGGGTTTATCGCGGGGCTTTTGCTCTACCCGCTTATCGTGCGCGATAAAAGCATCCGGCTTGAATAGCTTTTGATAGCTTGCGCGCAAAAAAGTTCCGCAACTTCGCAATAAAAAAACACATTCAGGGGCTTGAGCCTGCTCGGTGCGCGATATAAAGTGCGCGCGGGAAAAGGGAGCTATCACCATGAAACAAGCCACCATGCAAAGCGCCGGCGCGGCAGAGCGCCTTGCCGAAATCCAGCAACAGATGTTCGATGTATGCCAGCCGTCATCCGGCGCGCAGTATGACGAATTCTACAAGGTTACGACCGAACGCGGCTTTACCCGCATCACGCTGCCCAAGGGCAAAAACTGATTTAAACGCTATTCATCAAGCGATTTTGTATCGGGGCGGATATATATGGCCCCTTCGGCTGCGTCCGGCCGCGCGAATATCTTTTTCAGGTGTTCAAAATTCTCCACGTTGCGGCGGGCAATCTCGCCTTCGCGCTTTTGCAGCCGCGCCAGAATAATATCGTCCGGCGTATCCATGAAATAATGCACATAATCCGCGCCCAAGGCGGCAATGCGCGCGCGGGCATCGGCGCGGTTTTCACGCGTCCAGAACCCGAAATCGAGAATGACATCCTGTCCATTCGCGACGGCGGCCGCCGTTTGCAGCCACAGCGCCGCAATCGCCGTGCCGAAACAGCCGTCCCAATCGGCTTCCTGCGCGGCGGCGCTAAAATGCGCGGCCACATATTCGTCCCCGTTCAAGCGCAGAGCCTTTTTATCCGCCGCCAGCGCGCGCGCAAAGGTGGTTTTGCCCGATGCAGGCAGTCCGTGCATGAGATAGACACAGGCTTTTGTCATCGCTGGTGCGGTACTTGCGGGTAAAGCTTGTCAAAAAGCCAGCGGTCGAAACGCGTCGTCGGCCCGGCCGTCATGATGCGGTGCATGACCGCGCGCGGCAAAAACAGACGCCCCGCCAGCATCCAGATAATAACGGCGAGATAAACCAGAAAAACGATAACAACCAGCGCGCAAAAAAGAAAACCCAGAAGGGCGCTCACGCTCCCGACGGGGGCGTCCATTTGAACCCCCAATGCGGCGGGTAAATAGCGCGCTGTGAAAACCCCGCCGATGCCAAGGCAGGCGCAGAGCGCGGCCACAAGCAGCGCCCAGCCGATGATTTCCTGTTTTGTTTGCGACATTTGCGGCATCAGGCCGATTTTTGTGCGCCAAGACCGATGGCGGGCGCGGCGATGATGTCATCCCCCAGCGGCGCGGCGGATGTTATTTGCGGGATATGCGTTTCAAGGCGCGGTGTCACCCATGCCAGCGTGTCGAACCCCGCGCAATGCGGGCAGAGCGCGCCCCACGCAGCCGCGATAAAGCCGCAATCGCCGCACACCCATTTGGGCTCCGGCGGGTAATTTTCGGCATGCTCCAGCCATTCGCGCGCCTTGGCTTCGTTGCCGGTTTCGGCGCGCTCCAGCCGTGCAAGGGCGCGGAAATCATTGGCGGCCAAAAGCCGCTCGCGCGCTTCTTTCCAAAGGCTGGCTTCAAGCGCGTAGTGACCGGCCAGCCGCTGGCTTGCCGTATGCGGCGCGTTCAAATCAGACAGGCGGCGCGCCCATTGGTACGCATCGCGGCCGGTATCGTAAACGGAGGGCTCTTTTTTACCCTGCGGCATCTGGCGCATCCATTGCGCGGCGATGGCGGGGTGGGGCTGCGCTTTCCATGCGCGCTCCAGCGTTTTATGCGCGGCGCGCGCCTTGCCAAGGCGGCTATAAATATCCGACAGCAAAAGCGCGGCGGGGGCAAAGCCGGCATCCAGCGATACGGCGCGCGCGGCCTGTTTGGCGGCGATGGTCAGGAATCCCTGTTTTTCGTTTTCCATCGCCTGCGCCGTCATGATGGCCTGACGGTGGCGGCGGGCGGTCACCGCATCGAACAGACGCATCTTTTCGGCTTTTTTAAGAACCTCCAGCGCCTCCGGCCAGCTTTTGTTGCGCGCTTCGATGTCAAAGCGGGTGCGCACGACCCAGCTGCGCTTGGGCTGAAGTTTTTCGGCTTTGCGTATCAGGGTTTGCGCCTCGGCATAGCTGCCTTCTTTCAGCGTCTGGGTCAAAAGCCCGCGCAGGCCGAAAAATGCGGCCTCGCCATCTTCCAGCAGGTCGGTGAATTCGCGCCGCGCCTTCGGCACGTTGCCGGCCAGCAGCGCCGTTTGCGCGGTCAAAAGTTTGGTCAGCGGCGTTTTGGGTATCAGCGCCTCTGCCTTGCGGGCATATTTCTCCGCCCCCACCCCGTCGCCTGCGGCGATGGCGACAAGGCCGGAGGTAAGCGCGCGGTAGCCTTTTTCGCGGCGCACGGTATAGCGGTAACGGCGCAGCGTTGCGGGCAGAACGGCAAAGCCGCGCCAGATGCGGTCGATAAAAATAACGCCCAGCACAAAAACAAACAAAACGGCGGAGGCAAAGCCCACGGCCAGTTCAATGCGGTAGCCAAGCCAGTCAATCGTCATCCAGCCCGGCCGTGCCGCCAGCCAGCCGACGGCGGCAACAAGCAAGCCAAGGCGCGCCAGAAACCACAGGGCGCGTATCATGCGTTGTTACTCCGGGTCATGGGCTATCCTTTCGCGTGGAAAAAGCGGCGCGCGGCGGCGCAGGCTTTAAAGGGCTTAATGAAACCAGCGGTCATAAAAACATATTAAACAAAAAATGCGCGGGGTGAAACCCGCTGCCGTGTTTTGCGCGGCAAAGTCTTATGGCATCGGTATATCGACAAGGGGCGTGCTGTTTTGCTGCAAAGACGGCGAAAGATAGGGCACGGTTGTATTGTTGCCGCCGCTGCCGTCCAGAATGCCGCCAAATCCTTCGTTGCCCGTGGGCAGCTGGTTCAGCAAGTCGCCGACGGCGCTGTTGATATCGACGCCGCCAAGGTCAAGGCTTGCCCCGCCGCCCATGGCGCCGAAACCGGTGAAAGGCCCCGTGCCGTTGCCCAGCATGCCCAGCACGGTTTGCAAAAGAACCTGCGACGATTCATCCGCCGCGACGTGTCCTTCAGCTTGCTGCAGCCACGGGGCGGCGGTATCGGCCGGCGCGCCCTCAAGTGTCTGGAGTTCTTTGATAGCGGCTTTGATATCGCCCTGGTCAAGCAGCAATTCGGCGCGCGCAACCGACGCATCCACGGTATTGCCCTCGATATCGTCAACCTTGCGCATCTTGGCGTATTTCGACAGGCGCAGCAGCACACGCTCGCGCACGGACGCATCTTCGCCCTGCAATTTTGCCATCACGATGTCGGCGGCGATGTTGCGAAATTCTTTTTGCAGGGTCTGGCGGCTCAGAACGCCGCTGCGCGCGTAGGGCGCGACGCGTTTCAGCGCGACCTGCATTTCGGGGTCGTCCTTTGCGTATTTCTGGATGATTTGCAAATCGCTTTCAAACGATTGCCCGCCGCCAATATTGCCGCGCAGCTCGTTCATGGTCAGCAGCATCGCGGCCGCGCCAAGGTCTTTGGCTTCGACGCCGTTCATGACCTGCGCCAGCATGGGGTCGGTTTTGGTCGCGCCCTCGATGGCTTTGCTCAGGCCCGCGGGGTCTTGCGGCGCGCCCGACATGACGCTGCGCAGACGCCCCATCATGCCGTCAGCTTCCGCCGCGCCTTCTTTGGTGCGGGTGATGCCGTTCAGCGTCGCCAGCATGCGCATCAGGCTTTGAAAACCCTGATAGGTCGGGCTTTTTTGTACGCCCTCCACGCGGTCGTGCACGGCGGTTTTCACCGTGTCCACTGCGCCCTGCGCCGCTTGCAGGCCTTGGTTCATGCGCTGGCCGATGCCGGGCGCCATGGCCTTTTTGGTGTCTTCCTGCGGCAGCGGGGCAAGGCCTTGCTGACGGCGCAGCTCGTTCTGGCGTTGCTGCAGTTCTTTTATCTGGCGGTCGTATTCTTCGAGGCGGTGTTCGTATTCTTTTTCGCGGTCGCGGCGCTCCGCGAAGGAGAAAAATTCCGGCGCCATGACGAAAGTGCCGCCCAGCGCCAATGCGCCGATGAAAAAGGCGGACATGATAAGGGTGCGGCTGACAAAACGCATTTTCTCCGCGCGGATGCGCTGCTGCTGGCGCGCGGCGTGTTCGCGGCGGTCGATGCCGCTGCGGCGGTCAGGGCCGCTATAGGTCGCGGAGCGGACATTGCCGTGCGCGTCGTAATTGGGGCGCTGCTGGCGGCGGTCTGTGCTGCGGCGGCGGTCGCTGGCGCTTGTATGTGCGCCGCGGCCGTCCACATCGTCCATGGTCATTTTGTATTGTCCTTTTGCAAGTATGGCGTTGATGTCGATATTGTCTTCTTCGGCGGCGGTGTAAATCGCCTCCACCCGCGTGTCCGGAATAATCCCGCGCTTTTTCCAGCCCTGCACCGTCGATGCCGTGATGCCAAGGCGGTTGGCGAGCGGGCGCAGGCCGCCGAAGGCGTCAATAACCGGGTCGGCGGGCAGCGCCATGGGTAGGGGCGGGGCGGTATCCGCGCCCTTCAGAATATCGAATATCGCCTCCACCTGCGGGGTGCGCGCGACTTTGACGGCGCGCCACGGCGTGCCGCGCAGCTCGCTCGCCACACGCTCGCTCAGGCAGACGGCTTCCAGCTTCGCGCTGGCGGTGCGCAAATCTTCGCGCGACAAAAGCCGCAGCCAGTGCTGCGCCGCGCGGGCGGAGAAAAGAAGCACCGTGCCGATTTTGTCTTCGGTCAGCGCGCGTTCGATTTCAGGCGGCAACTGGTCGATGAATTCGGTGCGGTACACCACGCGGCGGTGCACCTCGATGCCGCTGTCCGCCAAAAGCTGCGACAGGTCTTCGGCGGTATCTTCGCCCGATACATGCAAAATGGATTGCAGGCCCAGTTCATCCTTGCGGGCAATCAATGTCTGGGCAAGGTCGCGCACATCGCCCGCGCCTGCAACGACATGGGCAAATCCGGCCAGCGCCGCGGCTTCGGCCGTGGCCGTGCCGACGGCAAAAACGGTTTTGTCGCGCCCCTCCGGCGCAGCGGGAAACTGCGCAACGCCTTGCGCGCTTGTGAAAACCAGCGCCTGACATGCGCCCATCACGTCGAGCGCGGCGGGCACAGGCACATAACGGCTCAAGGGGGCGAGATAGGTTTCAAACCCGTCGCGGCGCAATTTCTCCGCAAGCTCGCTGCCGGCCGGCTCCGGCCTTGTGACAAGAATGGCGCGCATGGGCTTTCCACCTTCGTTTAAACGCGGACGGCCATCGCCCGCCGCTTGAAATACTGGGTTCAATGCTTGCCGCGGGTGCGGCGGGCACAACTCCTTAATAATATATACCGCAGGTGAACATCCCGTTAAGACGGAACTGCGGTTTTTTGCCTTGCGGCGGGTATCTATGCACCGTTCAGACGTGCTTTTATATCGGCCGCGGCCTGCCGCCCCAGCCGTTCGGCATCGCCTGCATGTTGTACGTTCATGACGTAGCTGACCCTGTGCAGGTTTGTGCCGTCGGGGTTTGCCGACAGGGCGTCAAAACGGGCGCGCCCCTCGGGGTCGGGCACGGACATCAGCGCGCCCAGCGGCGTTTTGCACGAACCGTCCATGGCGGCCAGAAACGCCCGCTCCGCCGTCACGCGCAGCGCGGTGACAGGGCAGTGTACGGGCGCGAGCAGCGCGTGCATGTCTTTATCGTTTTCGCGAATTTCGATGCCGACGGCGCCTTGCGCCACGGCAGGCAGCATCACATCCGGCTCGAGGATATGCTGAATAATATCGGGTTTGCCAAGGCGGTTGAGCCCCGCCACCGCCAAAAGCGTTGCATCCACCGCGCCATCTTGCAGCTTTTGCAGGCGTGTGCCGACGTTGCCGCGGAACATGACGACTTTCAAATCGGGGCGGCGCGCCAGAATAATCGCCTGACGGCGCAGGCTGGACGTGCCGACAACCGCGCCCTGCGGCAGGTCGTCGAGCGTTTTGCCATCGCGGCTGAAAAACGCATCGCGTACATCTTCGCGCGGCAAAAGGCAGGGGATGACCAGACCGGAGGGAAGCTCGGTGGGCATATCTTTCATCGAATGTACGGCGGCGTCGATGGTGCCGTCTAGAAGCGCATCTTCGATTTCTTTGGTGAACAGACCCTTGCCGCCAACCTCCGACAGGGGGCGGTCCTGAATACGGTCGCCGCTGGTGGTGATAATCACAAATTCAATCGCGCCCGCCGCGGCCAGATGCGGGTGTGCGCGTTTCAGCGCGCTTGCCAGCAATTCCGCCTGCGCCAGCGCCAGCGGGCTGCCGCGTGTACCGATGTTGATTTTTGTTTTCATATTATGCGTAACCTTTGTTCATCCTGCTGTATTTAGGCCTTTTGGCGGCCAAAGCCAAGGCGCAAGCGTCGCCCCGCGCCGGATTTGACGCCAAGCGCGATATGAAAACAATCAATACACCGAAAAGATGCTCCGCAGACGGAGCGCGACGCTGCGCTGCTATATTATGACAGATGTTTCCGCGTGAATTTACCCCCGAAGCCTGATATAACGGGCGCATGACAAAACAGCGTCTTGTTCTGGGTATTGAAAGCAGCTGCGATGAAACCGCCGTCGCCATCGTGGGCGAAGACCGGCGTATTCTGGCGCATCAACTGCTGAGCCAGCGCGAGCATCTGGCCTTCGGCGGCGTGGTGCCCGAGGTTGCCGCCCGCGCGCATCTGGAACATATCGACCACATGGTCGAAGCGGCGCTGGAAGATGCGCAGATAACACTCGACGATATTTCCGCCGTTGCCGTGACGGCAGGCCCCGGTTTGATTGGCGGGGTGCTGGTCGGCGTGATGACGGCCAAGGCGATTGCGCAGGTGCGCGGCCTGCCGCTGGTCGCGGTTAACCATCTGGAAGGCCACGCGCTCACCGTGCGGCTGACAGATGGTGATGTGGCCTTTCCCTATTTGCTGCTTTTGGTATCGGGCGGACATTGCCAGATTTTGATTGCGAAAGACGTCGGCGAATACACGCGTCTTGGCACCACCATCGACGATGCGGTGGGCGAGGCGTTTGATAAAACCGCCAAGCTGCTGGGCCTTGGCTGGCCGGGCGGGCCTGCGATTGAAAGACTTGCGGCGGAATGCAGCGACGTGAAATCCGCGCGCGCAAAATACCCGCTGCCGAG
>DQGU01000224.1:651-12748 GCA_003524565.1 Rhodospirillaceae bacterium | reverse complement strand
TGGCGCATCGACCGCCCCCTTTCCCCTGCCGCCGCCCCGCACGATCGCCACCGCTGCGCCCGTGACCGATGACAACCAGCTCTTCGCCTCGACATCCCGAGCCGTGTTGCACGCCGCCACAACCGCCCGTACCGCCTGCAAGCTAACTTCATGTCCACCGAGCTGATTCAGTCCTTTCTCTCAACCCTGCCGGATTTACCGGGCGTTTACCGCATGATATCGGCCAAGGGCGATGTGCTTTATGTTGGCAAGGCCAAGAGCCTGAAGAAACGCGTCGGCGCCTATGCGCAACTTGAAAAAAACTCGCTTCGCATTCAACGCATGGTCGGTGAAACCGCCGCCATGGAGTTTGTGACAACGCATACCGAGGCCGAAGCCCTGCTTTTGGAAGCGAACCTTATCAAGCGTCTCAAGCCCCGGTACAACATTCTGCTGCGCGACGATAAATCATTCCCCTATATCCTGATTACAGGCGACCATGATTTCCCGCAGGTGACCAAACACCGCGGCGCCCGCGACCGCAAGGGGGAATATTTCGGCCCCTTCGCCTCCGGCTTTGCGGTCAATGAAACGCTGGCCGTACTGCACAAGGCGTTTTTGCTGCGCAATTGTTCCGACCATGTATTCGCGCTGCGCACGCGCCCTTGTTTGCAATATCAAATCAAACGCTGCACCGCGCCCTGCGTCGCCAAGGTCACCCACCGCCAATATGCGGAGCAGGTCGATATGGCGCGCCAGTTTCTGGAAGGCCGCAGCCGCGCGATACAGGAAGAATTCGCGGGCAAAATGCAAACCGCCAGCGATAATCTGGATTTCGAAGAAGCCGCCGCCTACCGCGACCGCATCCGCGCCCTGACGCAAATACAGGCCGAGCAAACGGTGAACGTTGAAGGTCTCGACAGCGCAGATGTTTTCGCTATCCACCGCGACGCGGGCGCGTCCTGCGTGCAGGTGTTCTTTTTCCGCGCGGGGCAGAATTTCGGCAACCGCGCCTATTTCCCGCGGCATGAAAAAGATGAAACGACGGCGGAGATTCTCTCCGCCTTTATCGCGCAGTTTTACACCAACAAACCGGTGCCGCGCGACATCATCGTGACCGACGATGTGGAGGCCACGGAGGTGCTGGAACAAGCCCTGCGCGACAAAGCCGGATACAAAGTCAGCATCGCAAGACCCCAGCGCGGGGAGCGCAAGCAGCTGACCGACATGGCACTGAAAAACGCGCGCGAAGCCCTCGCCCGCCGCATGGCGGATGCGCAGGCGCAGGAAGTTTTATTTGAAAAACTGGCCGAGGTTTTCGGCCTCGACGCCCCGCCGGAGCGTATCGAAATTTACGACAACAGCCACATCGCAGGCACCCATACACTGGGCGCGATGGTGGTGGCAACGCCCGAGGGTTTGCAAAAAAACGCCTACCGCAAATTCAATGCCAAGAGCGACATCACGGGCGGCGACGATTACGGCATGATGCGCGAAATGCTGTCGCGCCGTTTTCAATCCCTGCTGAAGGCGGAGGGTGAAGGCGAAACGCCCGTCTGGCCGGATTTACTGCTGATTGACGGCGGGCAGGGGCAGCTGAGCGCCACAATGGAAACGCTGGCCGAGCTGGGCATCGACGGCCTAACCGTCGTCGCCATCGCCAAGGGCCCCGACCGCAACGCAGGGCGGGAGAAGTTTTTTATGCCGGGGCGCGATACCTTCAGCCTGCCGCCGGACGACCCTGTGCTTTATTTCCTGCAGCGATTGCGGGACGAAGCGCACCGATTCGCCATAACATCCCACAGGGCACGGCGCAGCAAGGCCATCGGCGCTACCCCCCTTGATAGCGTCCCCGGTATCGGCGCGCGGCGCAAAAAAGCCCTGCTTTTGCACTTTGGTTCTGCAAAAGCGGTTGCCGAAGCGGGGGTCGCTGATTTACAAAAGGTAACAGGCATCAGCAAGGCGGTGGCGGAGCGGATTTACGCTTTTTTCCACGACACAGATTCCTGACGTAAGGGAAAAAAAGAACATGTCCAAACCCAGCATCGCATTCAACATCCCGAACATGCTTTCCTATTACCGTATTCTGGTCATTCCGGCCATGTTCGGCCTTTTCTATCTTGAAAAGGGCGAACCGGACTGGGCGGCCTTTGCGGCATGGTCGAACGTGTTCCTGTTTTTGCTGGCGGGGCTTTCGGATTTTCTGGATGGCAAAATCGCCCGCGCAACCGGCCAGACCACCTTGCTTGGCAAATTCCTCGACTCCTCCACCGATAAAATGCTGATTGGCGCCACGTTGATGGCGCTGGTAGCCTTCGACCGTCTGGATGGCGTGTGGATTATTCCCGCCGTGGTTATTTTCCTGCGCGAAATCCTGATTGCGGGCGTGCGTGAGTTTATGGCGCTTTACAACGTCATCGTGCCTATTTCAAAAATGGGCAAATGGAAGATGACCGTCCAGATGTTCTTTATCGGCTTCTTGCTGGCAGGGCCTTATGGCCAGATGCTCATCCCCTACGCCTATGAAATCGGCAAGGCGGGTTTCCTGTTTGCGATGGTTATCACCGTCACCTCCGGCTATGACTACATGCGTCAGGCATGGGTGACCATTCAGGAAATCGACGGCAAGGAAAAGCAATCCACCGCAACGAATATGTAAGCGGCAAAACCTCCGCTACAGCGATTTCCGCCGCGCTTCACGCCAGATAAGAAACAGCCCCGCGCCGATAATCACCGCCGCGCCCATGATGGTGCGCTGGTCGGGCACTTCGCCGAACAGGTAATAGCCCAAGAGCGCACCCCAGAAGATTTGCGTGTAATGGTAAGGCGCCACCGTCGCCGCCGACGGCGCGGTCTGGAAACCGAAGGCGATGCACATGACGCCGATAGCGCCCAGCACCCCCATCATAAAAAAGACGCCAAGGTCATAAAGCGACGGCGTGATGTAGTGGAACGGCAGGAACGGCAGGCAGGCCAGAATGCTGAACACCGAACCGCTGCAAATAATCATGGTACGGCTTTCCCCCGGGCCCAGATGCCGCATCACAATCATCGAACAGGAATAGAAAAACGCGCCGCACAGCACCAGTATTGCCCACATATCAAACATGCCGCCACCCGGCCGGAAAATGTAAACGATAACCGCGAAGCAAAGCAGGATAACCGCGATTTTTTCCCGCTCAAGTTTCTCGCGCAGGAAAAACGCCGACAAAATAGCCACCCAGAAGGGCGATGTGAAAACCAGCGTATAAAAAGTCGTCAGCTGAATATGCGGCAGCGACAGCGTATTAATGACCCCCACTACAACAGACATCGCTGCGCGCAGAAAAACCCATTTAGGCTGGCGGATAACAAAAGCCGCGCGCCCCTGCGTCACCGCGCCATAGGTGCACATGAAAGCGATAATAACCATGCAGTTAAAGACAATGATTTGCGAGAAATGGAATTTTCCCGCCAGCACCTTGACTGCGGCATCGCCGATGTTGAAATAACCATAGGCCACGCAAGTCGCCAGAATGGCGATGAGGGTTTGTTTACGACGGTCGGGGGTTCCTGCGACGGAGAGATCCGGGGCTGACATCTTTTTTGTTCTTTTTGTTTTGTTTTTCGGGGGTATTTTTCACACGCTCTTTTTTCTGCTTGCCGCCGGTCGCTGCCGCGCCGGCTTTGGGCTGCGTTTTGGGCAGCGCACCGACCTCTTGCAGGTTTTCAGGGCCGAAACTCAGCGGCAGCAAATCCGCCATGGTATGCACGGCGCCAAGGCTGCCGTCTTTCCACAGCGAATAGATACGCACATCCGGCGCGCAAAATTCGCGCAGGCGCTGGCGGCAATCGCCGCAGGGCGTGCAAAGATATTCCATCGACGGCCCTGCCACGACTACGGCACGGATATGCCGCTCCCCCGCCGTTATCATCGCGGATATGGCGGAGGCTTCGGCGCAAACGCCTTTGTAATGGGCGATTTCGACATTCGCCCCTGCGTAAACCTTGCCGCTTTGCGATACAATGGCGACGCCCACGGGGTGGCTTGAATAGGGGCAATAGGCATGTCCGCGTGCCGCCATCGCCTGTTTCGCCAGTTTTTTTATTTGCCCGTCCATTGTCGCTTTCTTCGCTGCCTTTTTACCGCTGGCCATCATGCGGCCACTCTTTGGCGGATAATATCGCCCGCCGCCACCGCATCCGGCGATACCGTCATGACCCCGCGCAGTTTTTGCGACATGCGCTCAAATGTCGCCTCGTCGCGCGCATGCAGCGTCGCCAGCGGCCTTGCGCCCTTGCCCACCTCTTCGCCCAGTGCGGCAATATTCGTCAGCCCGACACTGTGGTCCACCGTGTCCGTCGGCTTGCTGCGTCCGCCGCCCAGCTCGACAATCCCGATGCCGACGCCACGCGTGTCGATAGACGCCACACGGCCCGCCGTATCCGGAAAGACATCGCGTACAATCGCCGCGGGTTTCAGGAATTTTTCCGGCGCATCGATGAAGCCCGCAGGACCGCCCAGCGTTTGCACCATGCGCTCAAACTGCGCGGCGGCTTTTCCGTTCCCGATAACTTCGGCAATTTTTGCGCGCGCCTCACTCGTATCTTTGGCCAGCTTGCCCAGGACCAAAAGCTCCGCCGTCAGCGCCGCCGTCACTTCGTACAAACGCGCATCGACATTGACGTTTTTGAGGAAATCGACGGCCTCTTTGACTTCAACAGCGTTGCCCGCCGTACGGCCAAGCACCTGGTTCATATCGGTCAAAAGACCGACGGTCGGCATGCCCGCGCCGTTGGCGACGGAAACGATGCTATCGGCCAGCGCCTTGGCATCGCCGTAATCCTGCATAAAGGCGCCGCTGCCGAATTTCACATCCATCACAAGGCCATCCAGCCCAGCGGCCAGTTTTTTGGACAAAATCGACGCCGTGATAAGGTCGAGCGATTCAACCGTGCCCGTCACATCGCGGATGGCATAAATAATACGGTCCGCCGGCGCCAAGTCGGGCGTCGCGCCGATGATGGCGCAGCCCGCTTCGCGCACTGTCTTTTTAAAAAGCGCGATATCCGGCTGCGACGCATAGCCCGGGATGGCATCCATTTTATCAAGCGTCCCGCCGGTATGCCCAAGCCCCCGCCCCGACAGCATGGGCACAAAAGCACCGCAAGCAGCCAGAATGGGCGCCAGCATCAGGCTGACCTTGTCCCCGACACCGCCCGTCGAATGTTTGTCCAGAATGGGACCCGGCAGGTTTTCCGCGCTCCACGACATCACCGTGCCCGAACGCGCCATGGCCGACGTCAGCGCGACACGCTCCGGCATGTCCATTTTTTTCAAAAGAACGGCCATGCAAAACGCGGCAACCTGCCCTTCGCTGACGCTGCCTTTTGTCACGCCGTCGATAAAGGTGCGGATTTCACCTTCCGCCAGCGTTTGGCCGTCACGTTTTTTGCGAATAATTTCCTGCGGCAGCATGGGCGGCATCCCCCGACATTTTTCGCGCGCGAAATGCACGGTTTTGGTTGCATTTTTTGGTTAATAGACCAATATCATTATCCATGATTTCAAAGGCGTTTAACAACATCGAAAATAAGACGCAGTGGATACGCAGTTTTTTCAAACTCGAATCCGCGGGCGGCATCATTCTGTTCATCGCCGCCGCGCTTGCGATGATTATGGCTAATAGCCCCCTCGCCAGCTTTTATGACCACCTGCTGCACAGCAAACTCGGCATCGTCTTTGGCGAATTCGAATTTTCGAAAACCCTGCTGCATTGGATTAACGACGGCCTGATGGCCATTTTCTTTTTTCTGGTCGGGCTTGAAATCAAGCGCGAGCTTCTGGGCGGTCAATTGTCGTCCAAGGAAAGCGCGATGCTGCCCGCCCTCGCGGCTGTCGGCGGCATGGCAGCGCCCGCGCTTGTTTATTATATTGTCAACCACAACCATCCGGAGCTATTGCACGGCTGGGCTATTCCTGCGGCGACGGATATCGCTTTTGCTCTCGGCGTTCTCTCGCTCCTTGGCAAACGCGTGCCCGTTACACTCAAAGTTCTGCTGACGGCGATTGCTGTTATCGACGACCTCGGCGCTGTTATCATCATTGCCTTTTTCTACACAGACGGGCTTTCGATGCAAGCGCTCGGCGCTGCAAGCTTTTTTGTCGCGATGCTTGCCGTTATGAACCGCGCGGGCGTACGCCGTACCGCGGCTTACGTCATTATCGGCGTTCTTCTGTGGGTGGCGGTTTTGAAATCGGGCGTGCATGCAACACTGGCCGGCGTTGTCACCGCGCTGTTCATCCCCTACGGCACGCAGGGCGGCAGCGGTAAAAAAGAAAGCCGCAATATCATTGCCGACCTTGAACACGCGCTGCACCCGTGGGTCGCCTTCATGATTATGCCGGTTTTCGCTTTTGCAAACGCGGGCGTGTCGCTGTCGGGCGTTGCCTTTGCCGACCTGTTCAAGCCGCTGCCGCTTGGCATCATGCTCGGCCTTATCGTCGGCAAGCAGACGGGTATCTTTTTTACCATCCTCGGCGCGGTCAAAAGCGGCCTTTGCCCTATGCCGAAAAACACCAACTGGTACCAGATTTATGCCCTGAGCGCGCTTTGCGGCATCGGCTTTACCATGAGTCTTTTCATCGGCACGCTGGCTTTCAGCGGGCATGAATTCGCGGCGCCGGTGCGTCTGGGCGTTCTGGGCGGCTCTCTCGTTTCAGCGACTTTCGGCTATCTGCTTATCCGCCTGACCTGCAAGAACAAGACCTAAACATCCGCAAGAGGGACATCATGACGCAAAACGCACCTGTTACCGTTGCTTACGGCGATGGCATCGGCCCCGAAATCATGACCGCCACGCTGAACATTCTTGAAAAAGCGGGCGCGAAACTTGCGATTGAAACCATCGAAATCGGTGAAAAGGTCTATAAGCGCGGCATCGCATCGGGCATTGAAGACAGCGCGTGGGAGTCCCTCTCGCGCACCAAATGCTTCCTCAAGGCGCCCATCACCACGCCGCAGGGCGGCGGGTTCAAAAGCCTGAACGTCACCGTGCGTAAATCCATGGCGCTATTCGCCAACATCCGCCCCTGCGTATCCTATCACCCGTTCGTGCGCACGACGCAGCCCACCATGGACATGGTGATTGTGCGGGAAAACGAAGAAGACCTCTACGCTGGCATCGAACACCGCCAGACCGACAACGTCATGCAATGCCTGAAGCTGATTTCGGAGACGGGGTCGGAGCGCATCATTCGTTACGCATTTGAATATGCGCGCGCACACGGCCGCAAAAAAGTCACCTGCATTTCCAAAGACAACATCATGAAAATGACGGACGGATTGTTCCACCGCGTTTTCGACCGCGTAGGCGCGGAGTACCCCGAACTTGAAAAGAACCACATGATTGTCGATATCGGCGCCGCCAAAATCGCCGCCGCGCCGCATATTTTTGATGTCGTCGTGACCGAAAACCTGTATGGCGACATTATTTCCGACATCGCGGCGGAAGTTTCAGGCTCCGTCGGGCTTTGCGGTTCGTCCAACATCGGCCAGCACGGCGCAATGTTCGAAGCTATCCACGGTTCCGCCCCCGATATCGCGGGACAGGGCATTGCCAACCCCTCCGGCCTGTTGCATGCGGCTGTTTTGATGTTGCATCACCTCGGCCAGGGCGACGTCGCCGATAAAATCCACAACGCCTGGCTCAAAACGATTGAAGACGGCGTGCATACGGGCGATGTTTTCAGCCCGCAGTTCAGCAAAAAACGGGCGAACACTCAGGAATTTGCCGATGCCGTTATCGAACGCCTTGGCGAGATGCCTTTGCACTTCAAACCCGCCACCGCGGCAGAATCAAAACAGCCCGCCATTCGCATGCCCGCCATCAGCCTGCCCAAGCCTGCGGATAAAACACTGCACGGCGTGGATGTTTTCATGCACTGGCGCGATGCGCGCCCCGTGGATGCGTTGGCGGCGGAAATGAAAGCGCTCAGCAATAGCCTGAAGCTTGCCAGCATCGACAGCCGCGGACTTCTGGTCTGGCCGGACAGCGCCGCCAAGGCGGAAAACGGCGACCATTGGCGCTGCCGTTTCGTCGCCGCCAATGACGGCGACAAAATCACCCATGCGCAAATCGCGCAGCTGCTGCAGGCACTGGCAGAAGCTGGCCTTGATTTTATCAAGACGGAAAACCTGTATTATTTCGACGGGCAGCGCGGCTTTACCGTAGCTCAGGGACAGTAAGCTCGTTCTGGCGGCAGCAGGCGGCCACCGTATTGCCCAGAAGGCACGCGATGGTCATGGGGCCGACGCCGCCCGGTACAGGCGTGATATAGCCGGCGACTTCGCGCACCGATGCAAAATCGACATCGCCGACAAGGCGGCTGCCTTCGGCGTTTTGTTCACGGTTGATGCCGACGTCAAGCACGATGGCGCCCGGCTTCACCCAATCTGCCTTGACCAGCTGCGGCTTGCCCACCGCAACCACCAGAATATCGGCCTGACGCGTCACATGCGGCAACTGAGGTGTTCTGGAATGCGCGATGGTCACCGTGCAGTTTTCACGCAAAAGCAGCTGCGCCATCGGCTTGCCGACAAGGTTGGAGCGGCCGACAACCACGGCATGCAGCCCCGACATATTCGGCACAATGCTCCGCAAAAGCGTCAGACAGCCCAGCGGCGTGCAGGGCACAAGCCCCGGCAGGCCGGATGCCAGACGCCCCACGTTTTCAATATGAAGACCATCAACATCCTTGGCAGGGTCAATCGCGCGCAGCACGGTTGCGGTGTCGATTTGCTTCGGCAGCGGCATCTGGACAAGAATGCCGTGCACTTTTTTATCCTTGTTCAGCTTGCGCAAAAGCTCCAGCAGCGCGTCCTGCGACGTGTTTTTCGGCAGGCGGTGGGCATAGCTGCGCATACCTGCGGCAACGGCTTGCTTTTCCTTGCTGGCGACATAGACCTGACTGGCGGGGTCGTCACCGACCAACACCACGGCTAGTCCCGGCATGATTTTGTGGTCGGCGACCAGAACCTCGACATGATGGGCGATGGATTGGCGCAGGCGGCGGGCGGTCTGTTTTCCGTCAATAAGGATGCCGCGCTCCGCTGTGGTTTTATGCTCCGTCATCGCCATTGTCCCCACTCCTGTTTGCGGCCTTATTTGCGAATTTTATTGCGGTACATACTGGGCCAACCGCGTCAGCCCTTCCATCATCAGCCAGATGGCGAAAATAATCACCATCGGCGTGAAATCGAACCCGCCCATCGGCGGCACCACCTTGCGCACGACCCGCACCACGGGCACGGTCGCGTAGTTCAGCAGCATGCAGAACTTATAAACGTATTTGTTGCGCGTATTGGCGATGTTCAGCGCGACCAGCCAGCTCATCAATACCGTGGCCGTGACAATCCAGAAATAGACCATCAGCGCATACATCAGAATTTGGATTAGAACGAGCATGAAGAACATCCTTTGCCACAGGCTATACCCTGCGCCGCCGCGCCGCAAGAAAAGATGCAGGGTTTTGACAGCCAAGCCCTTATTTTTATGGCTGATTTTTCCAGCATTTCCGCGGATTTAACAGATGATTAACCAAAGCGGGGGCACAATATCCCAAAGGCCGCCCGTCCGGACGGCTTGAAAGTCTCGCCCGCCACCTCCGCAAGACACCGTCCCACCGAGGAGCATGCCCGTGCCGTCATTTTTTAAGAAGTTTTTTGCCGCAGTGACGCTTTGCCTGTTTGCACTGCCCGCCCACGCGGAATCTCTCACGCTCACTTTCGACAAAAACCTGCAAATGACGCAGCTGGTCGCGGGTGCCGCCCCGCCCGCTGCTGGCGCGCAAACAACGCAGCAAACAATTACGCTTTATCCGGACGCCTATACCAGCCGCAGCGGGCAGAACGAGAATATATACGACTTCAGTAAAAAAACCTTCACCGTGGTCAACCACACGGCCAAGACCTATACGGTCTATCCGCTGCATAGCGTTGCGCTGTTCCGCTCGCGCGACCGCACCAGCCGTCTTGGCATGAAAATTACCATGTACCAGCAAAAAACCGGTGCCGCCGCGCCGCCCATCAGCATTCTGACCGAAGACATCGATATCGATATGATGCTGGCCGCGAACAACAACAATAAAACCACCGAAAAAATTAAAACCGCCAAAGAAGAAGGAAAAATCACCTTCCGCGATGACAAATCGCAGGTATTGGCAACAGCGGAGGTTCCCTCTACTACACCGCTGCCGCAAAGCCTGCGCAAAACCTATGCGCATTTCATCGTTTATGAATTTACGATGCACCCTGTTATCAAAAAGTCGCTGAGCGGGGAAAGTGGCGCTTTCAAAAAACTGGTCTTCACCAACCGCGACATGTTCCGCAATCTGGCCGCCATTTATACATGGACGCAAACCGCCACGGAAACACAGGCGGATGCAAATGCCCCCATCATCCCTGAAGATTACAAACGCGTTTATCACGCCGACCCCGAACTGGATGCCGCGTTCAAGGCGGCGCATACGCCCTTCGTTTTCGACGGCGAAGCTTTCCAGCAGGAAATGGCCGCGCTGATTGACCAGCGCAAATATTTGACGGGATTTTTGAAAACGCAGCAGGCCGCGCTTTCGATGCCGCCGGATGCCGTTCGCAAAAACCAGCCCTATTTCGCAACAGCCATAAAAGCGGCGGAGAATTTCGAAAAAGCGGCCTATCTTTCTATTATCCAAACGCCGGACAGTCCGGCCGAGCTGCTGCAATACAACGGCAACCTGGAAAAAGCCAAAGCCCGCGTCGGCGACATGGCGTGGCTTCTGGATTATTTTATCGACCAGCATACCCGCAACGTGCTGAGCGCGAAAAAGAACCCCAGCAAGGAAGATTTGCAGCAGCTGGCCACCTTACAATCACGCCTGCTCATGATGCTGAAAAAGCTGCCGCACAATCTGGGCATTTACGAGCGCACGGCGGAGGTACATTACAGCCGCCTTGAAATCCCGACCGCCATGCTCTACTGGACGCAGGCCGCTGAAATCGCCCCGACATCCGCAAGTGCGCAAAAATTGAAGCAGATGAAGGAAGAAGCAGAAAGAAACTTTCCGGAATACTTCTAGGTTTCACCAAAAAATCCCTCTATTGCCCCTGCCAAAGCCTGTCCGGCATTGATTTCGCGCGGCGTCTGGTTCAGCATAGGCCTGCTTTTTTTACATCAACGCAGGAGGACGCCCTTGTCTGACACTTCCACCCTCTCGGCTGAGAACACGGCCTACCTTGAACTCAAAGACGGCCGCGTGGTCATTGAACTGCGCCCCGACATCGCGCCCAAACACGTCGCGCGCATCAAACAGCTTATCAAGGAAGGTTTCTATAACGGCCTGAAGTTCCACCGCGTCATTCCGGGCTTTATGGCACAGACCGGCTGCCCGCAGGGCTCGGGCTATGGCGGCTCGGGCACCAAACTGCCGGCCGAATTCAGCGATGCACCTTTCGTGCGCGGCACGCTCGGCATGGCGCGCGCCATGGACCCCAACAGCGGCGATAGCCAGTTCTTCATCACCTTCGGCGAAACGCCCCATCTGGACGGCCAATACACCGTCTGGGGTCAGGTTGTCGAAGGCATGGAACTGGTCGATGGCATCAGCGTTGGTGAACCGCCTGCCAATCCGGATAAAATCGTCACTTTCAGCTTGGCCGAATAAGCCACGCGGCAACGCACAAACCCTAACGAGGAATATCATGAAAAATCAAATCCTTGGACTTTTTTCCGCCCTGCTGATGGCTTTTGCCGTCACGGCGACGCCCGCGCAGGCGCAAGACGGCGCGAAAACGCAAGACCTTGAAAACACCCTTTACATGGACCTGGCGACCGGCCGCGTGGTTATCGAACTGCGCCCTGACCTCGCCCCCCAGCACGTTGCCCGCGTGAAAGAGCTGACGCGCGAGGGTTTTTACAATGGCCTGAAATTCCACCGCGTGATTGAAGGCTTCATGGCGCAAACGGGCGACCCCAAAGGCGACGGCACGGGTGGTTCGGGTAAAAACCTGCCGGCTGAATTTTCGTCCGAAAAATTCGTGCGCGGCACGCTGGGCGCTGCGCGCACCAACGACCCCAACAGCGCGGACAGCCAGTTCTT
>DQGU01000224.1:0-250 GCA_003524565.1 Rhodospirillaceae bacterium | reverse complement strand
AGCCGCCGATGAACCCCGACAAAATCGTGAAAATGACGGTCGCCGCAGATGAAACGTCCAAGGCGCCGGTTGAAAACGCTGCCCAGTAAAAGACTGAAAAAGCGTTTTTAAACGGGGGATTCCCCGCTTTTCCAAACCCCCTCGGGATGCTATGTTATGTGGCTTCCGAGGGGGTTTTTCTATGCGCGCTGCAACATGAAAGCGCCGCCCGCCGCGAGCTGAACAAAGAGGACGATATGAAAATTCTTGT
>DQGU01000108.1:3425-6482 GCA_003524565.1 Rhodospirillaceae bacterium | reverse complement strand
TTCGTTTCGACCATGCCTACAGCTCCACCTTGTCGCGCGCGTTCAATACCGCTGCGCTGGCGCTGTCGCAAACGACGTCGAACGCGCATCTGAAAAAGCCGGACGGCGCGTGGCATATCGTGCAGGATGTTGACATCATCGAATCCCACACGGGCGATTTTACGGGGCGCAGCTATCGGCATGACCCCGAAATTCTCGCGTTCCAGCGTGCCTACGACAAGCCGCTGCCGGGCGGCGAAAGCCAGAAACAGGTGGTGGAGCGTGTAGGACGTTTCTTTGAAAACGAAGTGCTGCCCAAGCTGGAGCGGGGCGAGAATGTATTGGTCGTTTGCCATGCGGGCATTGTGCGCGCATTTGACTTTGTGCTGGGCACCGAGCATATTCCCGCAGACGGCGGCACCAATCCCAACAAAAAACGCATTCCCAATGCGACGCCGAGCGTCTATGAATATGAAGACGGAAAACTGACACGGTTTTTCCAGCTGGACAACCCGAAGGAAAACGATGCGGCCAATCAAAACAAACCTACTGCGCCCGCGCTGCGCCCGCCCAAAGCTGGCGGCTGATACGCTGCGCCTTACGCTGGCCGTTCTCACGTTTGTGTTTGCCGTTTTTACGGTAGGGGCGCAGGCGCATGCCGCCGCGCCTGAAAACGTGCGCCATGAATTCGTGGCGGGGCGCAATATAATCCTGCCCGCTTTGCCGGGGTACGAAGAAGTTCTGGGGCGCAGCGCCGAATTTGACCAGTTGATGTCGAAATTCGTTCTGCCGGATAACCGCATGCTGGGCTTTTATATCTCGGATGCCGACATGGCGCGCATGGCCGAGGGCACGGGCGAGGGGTTCCGGCGTTATCTTATCGTGCAGACGGTCAAGCAGGCGGTGTTTCTGGACGGGGGCGCGGATTTTGAAAAAATCAAAGCCGCCTTCCGCGAAGAGATGAAAAACATCCAGCCGCAGGAGCTGAGCGAAGTCGGCGAAGTGATGCGCGAGGCGACGAAATACATCGGCTCCACCTACAACACCGACATGAAAATGAACGTGGGGGAGAACAGCAACCAGGGCGTTTTTGCGGAGGGGGCGGATTACATCGGCTTCCTCAACCTCTCGCGCCTTGCGATTGAAACGGTGCAGGGTAAAAAGGATTATCCGGCCGCCGTCGCCATGATGGCCGTCAATGTGCGCGGACGTCTGATTTTGGTTTACAGCTATCACAGTAATTACGAACTTTTGTCCGACCTCGACCTTGTTAAAAAAACCGCGCAGGTCTATGCCGATTTGCTTTTGCAGAAAAACGCGGGCGCAGACGGCAATGCCGTTATCCGGAACATTTTGCTGATTTGTCTGTTGGTTGCGGCGGCGCTGGTGGCGGGTTGGCTGATTTTGAACCGCCTGCAGGCGCGCAAACAGGACAAGGCGGTATGAAGTTTAAATTTTTCATAGCAATTTTGGCGGCGGCGACGTTGCAGGCCTGCACGGCTGCCCCCAAAAAGGCAGAAGACTCGTCACGCCATTACCAGCAGATTAGTGTCATGACGCCCGGTGTGACGGGCGCGCATTGCTTTTTACAATCCGGCGATATGACATATACGGCGCGTGCGAATAGCCCCGTTGTCGTGCGCCGTGCGCCGGATGACATGGCTGTGTCCTGTTTCAAGGGCCCCCACATGGCGGGGCATGTTTCGGTGAAGCCGACCGTCGCACCGGTTGAGGCCGCGCGGGTTTTTGCAGACAGGCAGGATTGCGAAAGCTGCACCTATCCCGAAAGCATCAGTGTCGTGCTGGCGCTGCGCCCGCAGTCGGTCGAAAAAAACAATATCCGCATTATGCAGTAAAGCCAGTCATTTGATGGCGGCTGCTCAACCGTTTTCTGCGCAAGCCTGTCAGAGGGCGGGTGGCGTGCGGTTTTGTGCGGGTTTTGGCGGCGTCAATTTTTTTAGAAAATCAGATAATTCCGTATGATTTTTAAACCGATGCTTCGGCGGATGCTGGGCGAGAGCCTCTTCCGCTGGCGGCTTGGTTTCAATCAGGATTCCGGTGCAGCCTGCATTCTCCGCTGTTATCATGTCGGTGATGCTGTCGCCGATAAAAAGAACGTTTTTTGAGGGTGTTATGTTTGCAGGTTCAAGCGCAAATTGAACGGCAGCGGCGTGCGGTTTATCGGCGGGGGCATCGCCTGCGCCGACCAGGAGTTTGAAAAAACCGTCCAGCCCCAGCTGCGCCGCTTCGGCACGCAGAAGGGGGCCGCGTTTTGTGCTGACAACCGCCAGCGGTATGCCTGCGGCGGCCAAGGCCTCCAGCGTTTCGCGCGCGCCGTCATGCACGCGGATATGTTCCGATATATTGGCCTGATAGGCGTTGATGTAGATTTTGTCCGCTTCCTGCCATTTGTCTTCGCCAAAAAGTCCGCTGAACAAAACGCGGGCGGGCGGGCCGATGCGTTTGCGCGCCTCGTCCTCGCTCCAGGGTGCATGGCCGAAATGGGCGAGGGTTTCGTTGATGGCCGTGCGCACAACATGCCATGTATCGACGATGGTATCGTCCCAATCGAAAATGACGGCGTCGGGTTTTTGCATGTTGGCGTCTCCTTGCCTCTTATTCTGCCGCAAGCGGGGCAGCGTTCAAGTAAAGAAAAAACCCGCTGCAATAACAGCGGGTTTTTCCGATTTTCTGACCTGAAAAATTAGCGGCGCAGGCCGAGGCTTTCGATGAGAGCCTCATAGCGGCGGACGTCAACGTTTTTCAGATAGTTCAGCTGGCGGCGGCGCTGGGAAACCAGCAGCAGCAGACCGCGGCGGCTGCCCATGTCGTGTTTGTGTTGCTTCATGTGCTCGGTCAGCGCGTTGATGCGCGTGGTGAGCAGGGCGACCTGAACTTCGGGCGAGCCCGTGTCTTTCGCGGTGGTCGCGTATTTTTTGATGATTTCAGATTTTTGGTTCTTAGCAATCGACATCGGATACTCCATAAGTCAGAGGTTGAACACTTTAATCGGATGAAGTTCGATACCCTGTTTTTCAAGGATAGCGAGGGGTTTGTTGCCCCCCACGGCCAGCACCA
>DQGU01000108.1:0-3064 GCA_003524565.1 Rhodospirillaceae bacterium | reverse complement strand
GCGTCTGTCATGGCCAGAGCCGGGATGTCGTCCAGCACGGTCTCCACAGGCAGCAGAACCTGATCAGCGGGCGCAGATTGCACCATTTTCTCGAATACGTCCAGCGAAATCGCGTTTTCTTCAGTAAAACCGCCCACGGCAAGGCGGCGCAGGGCGGTTACATGCCCATAGCAGCCCAAAAGCTGCCCCATATCCCGCGCCACGGCGCGGACATAGGTGCCCTTGCTGCATTCCATTTCGAAAACCGCTTCGTTTTCAGTGGCTTCGGTGATTTCAAGGCTGAACACCGTCACGGGACGGGGTTTGATGTCCACGGCCTGTCCGGCGCGGGCGAGGTCATAGGCGCGCTCCCCGTCCAGTTTGATGGCCGAAAATTGCGGCGGGGTTTGCAGGATGTCGCCAGTAAAGCGGGGCAGCAGCGCCTCGATATCCGCCCGTGCGGGGCGTTTGTCGGATGTGGCGATAACCTCGCCTTCTTTGTCGTCCGTATTGGTGGCGGCGCCCCATTGCACGGTAAAGCGGTACACCTTGTCGGCGTCCTGTGCGTAGGGGATGGTCTTGGTCGCCTCCCCGAGCGCAATCGGCAGAATGCCGGTCGCCAGCGGGTCGAGCGTGCCTGCATGGCCGAGTTTCTGCGCGTTGGTCAGGCGGCGCACGCGGCCAATCGCCTGCGTCGATGTCAGGCCAAGCGGTTTGTCGAGGTTCAGCCACCCGTGGACGGGAACGCCTTTTTTATTACGAGCCATTTTTGTTTTTCTTTTTATAGGGCGGGGCGCAGGGGGGTTAGTCGTTATCTGCGCTGTCCAAATCGCCGTCGTTATCGTCTTGCTTATCGACGTCCTTGCGGATTTCGTAGCGGCCGAGGAGTTTGTCGATATGCGCCGCCTCGTCAAAGCTACGGTCGATTTTGAACGACAGCTTCGGTGTGTAGCGCAGGTCAAGCTCCCGCGCCATTTCGCTGCGGAAATAGCCGGAGGCACGGTTGAGCGCCTCCACAATCCCATCGGAATTGTCACCGCCCAGCGGCATGACGAAAACGGCTGCATGCTGCAAATCGGGGCCGATATCGACGGCCGTCACAGTAATCAGGCCGGTATTTTGCAGGGCGGGGTCGCGCAGGCCGCCGCGGCGCATGATATCCGACAGAATATGCCGGATACGCTCGCCCACGCGCAGCTGGCGCTGGCCCGGCGCGACGTGCGCGCCTGATTTTTTGTCAGGGCCGGAACGGCCCGGCGGTTGCACGCCGGCGTTTTTACCTGATTTGGAACGGCTTCTCATCGTCGGATGGTATCGGCGGGCTTACGCTGCGCCGCCCTCCAGCGTACGGGCAGAGGATTCAATCTCGAATGCCTCGATAACGTCGCCTTCCTTGATGTCTTCGTAGTTGTCGAAGGCCATACCGCATTCATAACCCTTCTGCACTTCTTTGACTTCGTCCTTGAAGCGGCGGAGGGTTTTGAGCGTGCCTTCGTGGATAACCACGTTGTCGCGCAGCAGGCGCACTTTGGCGCCGTGTCTGACGAGACCTTCGGTAACGAAGCAGCCGGCGATTTTGCCGTATTTCGTGACGTTGAAGACCTGACGGATTTCCGCGTAGCCGATGAATTTCTCTTTCAGCTCCGGCGACAGCAAACCCGTGAGCAGGGCTTTCACTTCGTCGATGACTTCGTAGATGATGGAGTAGTAGCGGATTTCGACGCCATCACGCTTCGCAAGGTCGCGTGCCTGCGGGTTGGCGCGGACGTTGAAGCCGATGATAAGCGCGCCCGAAGCATTCGCCAGCGTGATGTCGGATTCGGTAATGGCACCGACACCGGAGTGCATAACGCTGACTTTAACTTCGTTGTTTTCCTCGGTCAGTTTGTTCAGCGCGCCTGCGATAGCTTCGATAGAACCATGCACGTCGCCCTTGATGATGACGGGCAGGGACTTCGCCGTGCCGGACTGGATGTCCTGAATCATCTGGTCAATCGCGCGGCCTTTGGATTTCGCGGCATGCAGCGCACGTTTGCGACGCAGGCGGAATTCCGAAATTTCGCGGGCTTTGGCTTCGTCCGTGACCACAACGAAATCGTCACCGGCGTCCGGCGTGCCGTTGAGGCCGAGGACTTCGATAGGCTGGCCGGGCTGCGCGGTTTTGACGTGCTGGCCGCGGTCGTTGTAAAGCGCGCGGACGCGGCCCCATTCGGTGCCGGTCACGAATACGTCGCCCTGTTTCAAGGTGCCTTTTTGCACCAGAACCGTGGCGACGGAACCTTTGCCCTGTTCCATGCGCGCTTCGATAACCGCGCCGATGCCGGTGCGTTTCGGGTTGGCGCGCAGGTTGAGAACCTCAGCCTGCAGCAGGATGGATTCTTCGAGTGTGTCGAGGCCTTTTTTGGTTTTCGCGGATACTTCAACGTACTGCGTATCGCCGCCCATGTCTTCGGTCACGACTTCGTATTGCAGAAGCTCGGTGCGGACTTTTTGCGGGTTGGCGGTGGGCAGGTCGCATTTGTTGATGGCGACAATCATCGGCTTGCCGGCGGCTTTGGCGTGGCTGATAGCCTCGACCGTTTGCGGCATCACGCTGTCGTCGGCCGCAACGACCAGCACGACGATGTCGGTGACGTCCGCACCGCGCGCGCGCATTTCAGTAAAGGCGGCGTGGCCGGGGGTGTCGATGAAGGTGATTTTCTTGTTGGTGTTCGTCGTAATCTGGTACGCGCCGATGTGCTGGGTAATCCCGCCCGATTCATGCGCGGCAACGTCTGCCTGACGGATAGCGTCGAGCAGCGAGGTTTTACCATGGTCAACGTGACCCATGATGGTCACGACCGGCGGACGGTGAATGAGTTCGGCATCGCTGTCTTCTTCGCCAAGAATGTCGGATTCAACGTCGGATTCCGAAACGCGTTTCAGCGAATGGCCGAATTCATGCACGATAAGCTCGGCCGTGTCGGCGTCGATGGTCTGGGTGGCGGTCGCCATGATGCCCATGCCCATCAGTTTTTTCACGACGTCGCCCACGCGCTCGGTCATACGGTTTGCGAGTTCCGAAACCGTGATGACTTCGGGGATG
>DQGU01000235.1 GCA_003524565.1 Rhodospirillaceae bacterium | reverse complement strand
GGCGACGCAATCCGCCGTGATGTCGTCATGCGTGGGGCCGATGCCGCCGGTGGTGAGGACATAGGTATAAGCTTCGCGCAGCGCATTGACCGCGCTGATAATCGCGGCGGGGATGTCCGCCACCACGCGCACTTCCATCACGCGCACGCCGCGTTGGCTCAGGTGCTTGCCGATATAGGCGATATTGGCGTCCTGCGTGCTGCCCGACAGGATTTCGTTGCCAATGACCAAGATGGCGGCGGTGGGGGATTGCGGCTGGGACATGCGGGCTATTCCTTGCATTTTCAGGGGTATTTTAACGGCTTTGCGCGGCAAGATACCAGTTTTGGCGGCTTTTCGCTTGTTTTTTGGCCGGATTGCCGCCATTTTACAGGCTGAATAGCCGATAGGAAGAGAGATTGATTTGACATATCAGGAAGAAGCCTTGGAGATTGAAACCGGAATCCCGCTGCACAACGCCGCGGCCTTCGAAGGCATGCGCAAAGCGGGGCGTTTCGCCGCCGAGGTTCTGGATTACATCACCGACTACGTCAAGCCGGACGTGACCACGGGCGAGCTTGACCGGCTTATCCACCAATATATTCTCGACCACGGCGCGGTTTCCGCGACGGTCGGGTACAAGGGCTATCAGCACGCATCGTGCATTTCCATCAACCATGTCGTTTGCCACGGTATCCCGGGCGATAAAAAACTGGTCGATGGCGATATTTTGAATATCGACGTCACGGTGATTATCGATGGCTGGTTCGGCGATACCAGCCGCATGTATTACGCGGGCGAAAACGTGCCGGTGAAAGCGCGTTTGCTGGTCGATGCGACGTACGAGGCGATGATGCGCGGCATTCAGGCCGTGAAGCCGGGCGCGACGCTGGGCGATGTCGGCCATGCCATTCAATCTTATGCCGAAGCGCAGCGTTTTTCCGTCGTGCGCGATTTCTGCGGCCACGGACTTGGCCGCGTGTTCCATGCGCCGCCGTCGGTTTTGCATTTCGGCCGCGCGGGTACGGGCACTGTTTTGCAGCCCGGCATGTTTTTCACCATCGAGCCGATGATTAACGCCGGCACATGGCAAACCAAAATCCTGTCCGACGGCTGGACGGCGGTGACCAAAGACCGCAGCCTGTCGGCGCAGTTCGAACACAGCCTTGCCGTCACCGAAACGGGGTTTGAAATTTTCACCCTCTCGCCCAAAGGGTTCACAAAACCGCCCTATGGCTGAGCGCAGGCAAAAACCTCCCGCCGATAAAGAGACGCCGCATCACACCGGCCACCGAGACCGTTTGCGCGGCCGTTTTATAAAATCCGGCGCGGGCGCGTTTGAAGATTACGAACTGCTGGAACTGGTTTTATTCTCCGTCATCCCGCGCCGCGATGTGAAGCCGCTGGCAAAAAAACTGCTGGCCGAATTCGGCGGGCTTGCGGGCGTGATGGGCGCATCGCTGGCGGATTTGCAGGCGGTGAAGGGGCTTGGCGAAAACGCCGCGGTGTTCGTCAAGGCCATCCATGCGCTGACGCAGCGCGTGCTTGTCGCGGATGTGCAACAAAAACCGGTGCTCAGCTCGTGGCAAAAGCTGATTGATTATTGCCACGTCGCCATGGCGCATGAAAAGCGCGAACATTTCCGCGTGCTGTTCCTCAACCGCAAAAACGAATTGATGGCCGACGAAGTGCAGCAAATCGGCACGGTGGACCATGCGCCGGTTTACCCGCGCGAAATCGTGCGCCGCGCGCTGGAAATTGGTGCGACGGCGCTTATTCTGGTGCATAACCACCCCTCCGGCGACCCGACGCCGTCGGACAGCGACATTACAATGACCGAAGAAATCATCCGCGCTGCCCGCGCGCTGGATATTCTGGTGCATGACCATCTGATTATTTCGCGCAGCGGCCATGCCAGTTTGAAATCCATGGGGCTTTTGCATTTTTCGATTTGACCGCCCAAGGAGGCGCGCCGGTGCGGCGTCTGACAGGGGCAGTCTTTTTTAGGGAGTTTTTTATGATGAAACGCCATTTGTTTGCCGCCATCGCCGCCGCGCTTTTGTTTTTCGCGCCTGCATCCGCCCATGCGCTCAGCTGTGCGCCGCCGCAACATACAAAACACAGCGTCGATAATGCCGCCGCGATTTTCGAAGGCGTGGTCGTGGGTGACCGCCGCGCTGATGCGAATATCAAGCCGGGCGATGCGGCGGCGCTGGATAAAAATGTCAGCTACAGCTTTCTGGTCAGCCGCGCGTGGAAAGGCGTGACGGATGGCGAAACCGTGGTTGTGCGCCGCAATGTGTATTGGGGCGACGGGTTTCAGATGGGCGGCACCTATCTGGTCTTTGCCGAGCGGCGGGATGCCGACGGCGTACTGGTCGCGGGGCTTTGCGGCCTGACGGGCGGGCTTGAATATGCAGGCGAAACCCGCAAGTTTTTGGCGGAAACGCTGGGCGCGGCCACCGAAACGCCCGCACCCGTGATAGCGCCCCCTATCGGCGCAGCTGACTAAACTCCCGTCGGCTCTGCCGAC
>DQGU01000034.1 GCA_003524565.1 Rhodospirillaceae bacterium | reverse complement strand
CACGAAGCATACCTGAAAGGCTCGCTCAAAAACCCGACCGCGGCCGAAAAGGTCGAAGAGCCGACGTTGCAGCCCGATGGCAAAAAGCCTGAAGACGCCGCAGGCAAAGACGCCACCAAGCCCGCCGCCAAGGACGCGAAAGCCGAAGCGGACAAGAACGACGATTACCAGCTTATCCGCGCTATCGACGTTCTGCAGGGGATTTCGCTTTACCGCTCCGCTGGCAGCGCCCCCGCGCCTGCCCCGCAGCAACCTGCACCGACCACGCCGTAACGCAGAAACAGGCAGATGAACGACATCCATTCAACAGGCGATAAAAACGGCAAGGCGGGCTCTTTCTGGGCCCGCCTGTCGCCGCTTTATAAAAAGCGCTTGTTGCAGGGTATTGCCGCTTATCTGGTGCTGATGCTTTGCCTATCGGCATGGATTTACCACCATGCCCCCGCCACGCGCGAGGCGTGGGATGCACGCATTCCGCAGGCCATCATTGCCCTGCCGCAAACAGGGGAAGACATAGCAGGCAACCAAGACCCGCAAACAACCCCTGCGCAAGACACAGGCGCGGTGACGTTGCCCGCCGGAAAGACGGCCAACATCGCCCTTATCCTGACAGATGCGGGTTTGTCCGAAGCCGCCACGCTGAACGCGATGCAAAAACTGCCTGCGCCTGTCGCGCTGGCCTTTTCGCCCTACGCGCCGCGCCTGCAAGCCTTGATGGAACAGGCGAAAGGAAACGGACGCCAGACGATTTTACTGTTGCCGATGGAACCGCTCAGCTACCCCAAAGACGACCCGGGACCGCGCGCGCTGCTCTTGCGCAAAAGCGATGCGGAAAACAGCGCCAGCCTGCATTGGCTGCTGTCTCTCGGCAAGCCGGATGCTGTGATGAATTTCATGGGCTCGCGCTTTTTGGGCGATGAAAGCGGCATGATGAAGCTGATGGAACAGCTGAAACGCCGTAGCCTGCCGTTTTTCGAAAACCCCGCCATGGCAGGGCTGCAATCCGCCGCCACTTTCGCGCATGACGCCGGCGTTGGCTATCTTTCGGCGGATGTGCAAATCGATACCGTCCCAGTGCCCAGCGATATTCGCCAGCAGCTATACCAGCTGGAAAAAGCGGCTGAGAGCAAAGGCTATGCCCTCGGCGTTGCGGCGCCCTATCCGGCTTCGCTTGAAATCATCAGCGAATGGGCAGAGGGGCTTGCGCGCCGCGGCTTTACGCTGACAACGCCGACAGAAATACTTAAAACCGCCGCCGCAAATCCAAGGACACCCTGACATGAGCGCATTGATTGAAAGAGACGATAACCTTTATCGTCCCTGCGTTGGTATCACCCTGTTCAACCGCGAAGGCCTCGTTTTCGTGGGCGAACGTCTGGACGGCCCCGGCGCATGGCAAATGCCGCAAGGCGGCATCGACGCGGGCGAAGAAATCGACGTCGCCGCCTTCCGCGAAATGGAAGAAGAAATCGGCACGCGCAGTGCGCGGCTCCTCGGCATGATTGACGAATGGATTTACTACGACATCCCGCCGCGCACCGCGCAGAAACTTTGGAACAACCGCTACCGCGGCCAGCGGCAAAAATGGGTCGCGCTGGAATTTACGGGCAGCGATGCCGATATCCGCCTGGATGCTTTTTCGCACCCCGAATTCGGGCAATGGAAATGGGTGCCGCTGACAACGCTGCTGGATTACGTCGTGCCGTTCAAGCGCGATGTTTACAGCCGCGTGATGCAGGAATTCGCCCCCTTCGCCCGCAGCCTGAGCAAGTGAGGCCGCCATGCCCGTTATTCCCGTCGGCGATGACAACCACCACCGCGACAACCACTGGCTGAACTGGACTTTTATCCTCGCGGGTCTTGGCGTCCTTGGCTATGCGGTTTTCAAAGACCGCAATTTTACCATGGCCGCGCTCGATGCCTATATGTTGAAACCCGGAGATACTATCGCGTTTTCAAACAAGGCCGATATGCAGGCGATGGGCGCGAGCATGTTTATACATCAAAACCCTTTCCTGCTGGGGCTTTACGTTTATATGCTCTGGATGCTCGGCGATAACGTCGAATACATCATGGGACATTTGCGTTATCTTGTGTTCTTCCTTCTTACCGCTGCGGGCGGACTCTTCGCGCAGCTGTATTGGGGCATGGGCAGCGATGTGCTGCCCGTCGTCGGGTTCGGCGGCGCGGCCTTTGCCGTGATGGGCGCCTATATCGCCTGTTTCCCCAACATCAAAGTTGATATTATTTACTGGCTGCAGGAAAGCAGCATCAGCGTCAAATGGCTGCCCGCGATTTACCTGTTGATTGACGCGGGTCTCGGCCTGTGGTGGAGCGTGGATAGCATGCCCCATATCCTTGACATCTTCTCGCTTGAATACCTGCGCATATCGGCCATTCACTTTGGCGCGTTCTGGGTCGGGTATATTCTCTATTTCATCTTCCGCGACCGCAGCGTCATCATCGACCTGCCCCTGCATAAACGCTCTATGGAGCGCTCGGGCGAAGGTCACGAATGGGACCACCATTAAACCCCTGCCCGCCCATAAAAAAGCCCGCATTACTGCGGGCTTTTTTATTGAGGCATCGCTGCGCTTATTTATTCAGCGGCGACCATGCAGGGTCGGAGCCATCCTGCGGCAGCGGCAGGCGTTGTTCGTTATACCCCGTCAGGTCGATGGTATAGACCTGCGCGCTGCGGCCGGTGCGGCGCACGCCCGTCGGGCTTTCCTTGAAGTAAGACAGCACGCGGCCGTTCGGCGACCATGTCGGCCCTTCGACGTGGAAGGCCTGCGTAATCAAACGCTCGCCGCTGCCGTCGGGGCGGATAACGCCGATATAGAACTGGCCTTTCAGCATTTTGGTGAAGGCAATCAAATCACCGCGCGGCGACCATACGGGGTTCGCATAGCGGCCATCACCAAAGGTAATACGCTTGGCGCCGCTGCCATCCGCGTTCATGACGTAAATCTGCTGCGTACCGCCACGGTCGGATTCAAACGCCACCTGACGTCCATCCGGCGCGAAGCTGGGGCTGGTGTTGATGGAGCTGTCATTCGTCAGCTGGCGCACAGCGCGGGAGCCGAGGTCGAGCGTATAAATATCGCTGTTACCGTTTTTGGACAGCGACATGATAACGCGGCGGCCATCGGGCGAAAAACGCGGCGCGAAGGTCATGCCGGGGAAATCGCCCAGAACCTCCTGCTTGCCCGTGTCGATGTTATAGACATAGACGCGCGGCTTGTTGTTGTAATACGCCATATAGGTGATTTTCTGTTCCGTCGGCGAGAAGCGCGGCGTCAGCACCAGCGCGCGGCCATCGGTCAGATAACGGTGGTTGGCGCCGTCCTGGTCCATGATAGCCAGACGCTTTTCACGCGCATTCGCAGGGCCGGTTTCAGAAATATAAACGATGCGGCTGTCGAAATAGCCGTCTTCGCCGGTGATGCGTTTATAGATAGCATCGGAAATGATATGCGCGATGCGGCGCCAGTTTTCCGGCGTCGTCATATAGGCCGTGCCGACCATTTGCTGTTCGGAGAAAACATCCCACAGGCGGAATTCGACGCGGGTTTTACCCTCGGCCGTTTTACTGAGAACGCCTGTCACCAATGCCTGCGCATTGATGGCGCGCCAGTCGCCGAAGCGCGGGCCGGCTTGCGCTGCGATGGAATCCTGAATGAAAGAGCGCTGGTCAAGCGTGCGGAACAAGCCCGAGCGGTTCAGGTTCGCGGCAATCACCTGCGTCATCTTCGCGCCCATTTCGTTGTCGGCACCGTTGCTGCCCTTGAAATCGGGAATGGCGATGGGCATCGGCGTGACATTGCCCTTGGTAACGTCGATGCGCAGTTCCGCCTGCGCGGGCACGGCGGCCAGTGTGATGCCGAGCATCATCGCCGCTGCCAGAAAAATACCATAAAATTTACGCATCATTGACCTCTGTTGATAGGTGTTCGTTAGGTTTAGAACATTTCACGCGGATTAAAGTTCACGACAGTCGTCTTCCAGACATCATATTTATCAGCAGGCACGGCAAAAGGCGAGCAGGAAGGATTGTTCACCGCCCGCAGCGCACTGTCCGCCGCCGCGCGGAAGAAACTATCGCGGTTATAACGGGCGGTATCGACCACCCGCGCCTCGCGCAGCGTGCGGTCAGGGTTTATAACCATATAAATCTCGACGTTCAAATCTTCGGCATCCTTGGCGCCCGCGGGGAAGCTCCAGCAGCCCTCCAGCTGGCGGCGCAGGGCGTCTTCCTCGCTCATGGTCATTTTCTGGCCAAGGGGGGCTTTGGCCCCTACTTCCGGCGCGGCCGTCGTCAGCCCCATATCCGGCTGTTTCGTATCGCTGGCCGGTGCCGGTTTTGAATCGGCAAGATTTTTAAGCAGAGAATTGAAATCGCTGGCGTCGTCTTTTTTGGGCTGTTTTTTCTCGTCCTTTTTGGGTGGCGGTTTTTTGTCAGCCTTGGCGAGCGGGTCAACCTCCGGCTTCGCGTCTTTCTTTTCGTCCTTTTTAGGCTCGGGCTTTTTGGGTGCGGGCGGCGTCGGCTCTTTCGCCGTATTCTTGGGCGCGGGCGGCGGTGGCGGCTCGTCCTTTTTTTCTTCTTTTTTCTGCGGCGTCGGCGTGGCGACTTTGGTGGTTTCGGTCACTTTGCCCATCTCGACGAATTCGACCATCACGGGCGGCGGTATTTCAAAATCCTTCTTCAGCCACGGCAGGCTGACCATCGTGACAATCACTGCCGCGATGTGAAACCCTGCCGATATGCCAACAGAAGAAAGGCGCATGCGCCAGTTTCCAATCCAAAAGTTATTTCTTGCCCGATGTCGGGTCGGTCACCAATGCGATTTTCGTGAAGCCGAGGCGGCTGACCAGTCCCATGACTTCCATCACCTTACCGTAATCTAATGCTTGGTCCGCACGGATATAAACGCGGCGTTCGGTCGTTTCCGCCGCAATCGATTGCAGCATGACGGTCAAACGCTCCACCGTCATCTTGGTTTCACCGACAAACAGCCCGCCCTGACGATCCAGCGTGATTTCCAGCGGCGCGTTATCCTGCTGGCCGATAGCCTGCGCATCCGCCTTGGGCAAATCGATTTGCACGCCAGCCGTCAGCAGCGGCGCCGTCACCATGAAAATAACCAGCAAAACCAGCATCACGTCCACGAAGGGCGTGACGTTGATTTCCGCCATCACCCCGTGCGCACGGCGGCGGCGGCCGCCGCTATTGCCGAGTTTGACGCCCATTAGTTTTTACCCTGCTGTTCGAAATGGCGGCCGAGGATGGCGCTGAATTCGGTCGAAAACGCCTCCATCCGGTCGCTGTAGCGGTTGAGGTCGGTCGAGAATTTGTTATACGCCACGACCGCCGGAATAGCCGCGACAAGGCCGATGGCGGTGGCAAACAATGCCTCCGCAATGCCGGGCGCGACAACGGCAAGACTGGTGTTTTGCGAACCCGCGATAGCGGCGAAGCTGTTCATGATACCCCAGACCGTGCCGAACAAACCGACGAAAGGCGCGGTGGAGCCAACAGTCGCAAGGAAGGTCATATAACGCTCCAGCTTGCTGACTTCGCGGCCGATGGCGCTCACCATCGCGCGGTCGATACGCTGCTGCAGCCCTGCGCGCAAATCGCCGTCGATATGCACGGCAGCTTCGGCGGAAAGTTTCCACTCGTTCATGCCTGCGCAGAAAATTTGCGCCATGGGGTCGCCCGGCTTGTTCTGGATTCTTTTGTAGAGTTTATCCAGCACTTCGCCCGACCAGAAAGCCGCTTCGAATTTATTTGCCTTGTGGTTGATGGATTTGAACGTAATCCACTTGTCGAAAATAATCGCCCAGCTCCAGATGGACGAGCCGGCCAAAATCAGCATCACCGATTTGACGATGATGTCGGCCTGCAAAAACAGTCCCATAACGGACAAATCGTGATGCACGGTGCCCGCAAGCTGCGTGGTCTGTACGGCAATGGTCGGATCCATAATTCTCTCTTAAACCTCTGATTTAAATAAGTCCCTGACGGCTTGCGGTAATCTAACAGCTTTCAGCGCGTTATCAATACAGACGAGCGTGACTTTTATTTCACATATCAAGTCGCCACCCCTGTAAATATCCTGCTGCATGTCCATGCTGGCACCGCCAAGGCGGCTGATAGAGGTTTTGACGACCAAAAGCTCGTCCAGCTTGGCGGGGCTGCGAAAATTTATGTTCATGGCAACAACGGCGAAGGCGATGCCTTGTTCCTTGAATAATTGGGCATGTTCGAACCCCGCATCGCGCAGCATTTCGGTGCGCCCCCGCTCGGCAAAGCGGATATAGCTGGCGTGATAGACGATGCCGCCGGCATCGGTATCCTCGTAATAAACGCGGACGGGCAGCTGGTGAATTTTGGTCATGTTTTTCTTCTTGTTTTTGATGGTTTTGGACGATTTTACCCCATTTCGCCCCCCTGTCGAGCGAATTGCAAACCCGCCGCAGAGGCTCCATACTGGCAAGCGGACAACAAGGGTTTTTCATGCTCCCCCACCTTCTCCTGCTTTTGCTTTTCGTTTTGACGATTGCGCATCTGGTCACGCTGAAAATTTGCAGCGTCCGGCTGGACCACCGCACCGCACCCGTTTTCGTCAGCGTCTGGGTGCTGGCCGGCCTTGCCGCTACCGCGCCGGTTTTTGCGGATTTGTGGCGCGATGGCTTTACGTTTTTACAACAGCATCCGCTGATGCTCGCCCTTGCCGTCGGCAAAGGCATTTTGCTTTATGTGCTTCTGGTCGTCAGCCAGCAGTTGATGCAAATCAGCCTGTCATCACGGCATTACGTCACGCCGCTGGCGGTGGGTATTCTTTCCGTCACCAACGCGCTTTTGGGTGAACAGCTCGCGCCCGGGCAATGGGCATCGGCGCTGGGGCTTTGTGCCCTAGCCGCCGCGTTTTTCTTCAAGGGGCATTTGTCCGACCTCGATAACCGCTCCCGCATTCACTACGCCCTGCTGGTCGGGCTTTCGGTTTTGCTCGGCTCGCTCGACCATGCGCTACTCTCGCGCGGGATGAACTGGTGCATGCTGCTCGGCGTATCGCATGTTGTTCTTCTGCTGCTATCGGTCATTCTTTTGCGCGGGCAGATGATGGTGTGGAAAAGCGCTCTTTTCGCCGCGCCCGCGATACTGGCGGGGCTCACCTATGCCGCCACAGAACTGGTGAAATTCTACCAGCAGGTCAGCATCAACCCCGTGACCACCGTCGTCACCGTGCAGGCATCAACAAAACCCGTCATCATGCTGCTGGCCGCGTGGGTGTGGAAAGAACGCACCGCGCGCGAACAGCTGGTATGGGGCGTGATGGCGTTATTGGTGATGTTGCCGTTGTTTTTTTAATATTAAAGACGAAGCTCTGCCACCAAAAGAGAGTGGTCGGATATTCCCTGTTCCCTGACTTGATGAATATGGTGCGCAGATAGAATCTCCCGCTGAAGCGATGGAGATACAAATATATAATCTAAACGAAAACCGTTATGATTGTGGAGCTTTCCATCTTCTTTGCTTTTTCTGCGCCAATACCATGTATATTCCCTAGCCTCTGGGTTTAAATACCGCCAGACATCGAGAAAACCAATCTCGCGTAAGCTCAGCATAAACTCTGATAGCTTGAACGGCGTACCTTCGGCATCTTCTTTTAAACCTGTATTGAAGTCGCCCATGATGATGGAGCGTCCATCCTTATAAATCTGTGCATATTCAATGACAGACTCCCAGAAGAGCTTTTTACGTTTTTCTCCCGAAATACCAAAACCATCGGCTGCAAACTTTGCGTCCGTAGCCCCAGGTATATGCACACATAGCAAATTTATACCTTGTTGCTCAAAATATGCCGAAATCCACCGTTCCGCATCTCGCCCAATCTTTTCGCCAGATACAGAGAAGGGGGTTTTGGATGCAAGCAAAACACTATTATCATTTGTTTCCGGACAAAACGCGGAAACATAAGATAAACCCTGCTCGCTGAGAGCTTCTTTTAGCTTGGAAAGGTTTTTGACTGTAACTTCAGTCAGGCAAACCACGTCTGGAGCACACGCGGCTATTTCAGAAATGATAGCTGGGATTCTTTTTCCACCACCGCGCTGAATATTCCACGTCGCAAGCCTCATAAATTAAACATCCCCATCCACCGGCAAATCCATTTGCAGCGCCATCTGCCTGTCTTTGGCATTGGCGGGCGGGGTGAGGCCGAGGTGTTTGTATCCCGCATCCGAAATCATACGGCCGCGCGGGGTGCGGATGATAAAACCGCATTGCATCAGATAAGGCTCGACGACTTCTTCGAGTACGTCACGCTGTTCGGACAGCGCAGCGGCGATGGTTTCCACCCCCGCGGGGCCGCCCGCGTAGTTTTCGGCGATGCAGGCCATATAGCGCCTGTCCATGCTGTCGAGGCCTTTGGCATCGACCTCAAGCCGCAGCAGCGCCGCATCGGCGATTTTGGCATCGACGGTTTTAACGTCGGCCACCAGCGCAAAATCGCGCACGCGGCGCGTCAGGCGTCCGGCGATACGCGGCGTGCCGCGGCTGCGGCGGGCGATTTCGAATGCCCCCTCGTCAGTAATGTCCATGCCGTGGATTTTCGCGCCGCGCGTGACAATCCCCGCCAGCTCTTCCGCGTTATAAAATTCAAGCCGCAGCGGAATACCGAAGCGTTCGCGCAAAGGGCGCGTAATCAAACCGCTGCGCGTGGTCGCCGCGACCAGCGTAAAGGGCGGCAGGTCGATGCGTACGCTGCGCGCGGCCGGCCCCTCGCCGATAATCAAATCCAGCTGGCGGTCTTCCATGGCGGGATAGAGGATTTCTTCGACCGCAGCGTTAAGGCGGTGGATTTCGTCGATGAACAACACATCGTTCGGCTGCAAATTCGTCAAAATCGCGGCCAAATCGCCCGCGCGCGAAATCACGGGGCCGGAGGTGGCGCGGAAACCGACGCCGAGTTCTTTGGACACAATCTGCGCCAATGTCGTTTTGCCAAGACCGGGCGGACCAAACAGCAGCACATGGTCCAGCGCCTCGCCGCGTTTTTTGGCGGCGTCGATGAAAATGCGCAGGTTTTCACGCGCCTTTTTCTGGCCGATGAATTCTTCGAGCGACAAGGGGCGGATGGACGTTTCGCCCGCATCCGTATCCGCATTATATTCGCCGCCGACGGCGCGCTGCGCGTTTTGTTCTGCTGTCATGCGCTCAGCTCCTTCAGGCTTTCGCGTATCAGGTCGCCAAGGGCGATACCCTCGCCCTTATCGCGGATGACATTGGCGACCGCGCCGAATGCCTCCGCGCGGCCATAGCCGAGGTTAATCAGCGCGGATACGGCGTCATTGCTGACCGTCTGCGGAACATCGACCACAGCGGCGGAAGCCTTCGCCCCCGTTGCTGCCTGTGCCTTGCCGGCTTTTTGCTGGGCGGCCGCGCCAAGCGCCATTTTACCCGCTTTTTCCTTCAGCTCCGTCACGATGCGCAGGGCGAGTTTATCCCCCACCCCGTCCGCGCGGCGCAAAGCAGATTTATCCTGCGCGGCGATGACCAGCGGCAATTGTTCGACCTGCACGGTGCCGAGAATACCCTGCGCAACCTTCGCGCCCACACCCTGCACGGTGCAAAGAATTTGAAACCAGTCTTTTTCCGCCGCATCGGCGAAACCGTAAAGCGTAATCTGGTCTTCGCGCACAATCGTTTCAATCAAAAGCGCAACCAGCGTGCCGCGCGCGCTTCCAATGCGCGACAAGGTGCGGCTGGAGGCATAAACCAGATACCCGACCCCGTTCACGTCGATAATAACGTAGTTCAGCCCGACGCTGTCGATAACACCTGTCAGTTTTGCAATCATCGCACGCCCCCCGACATGATACCGCCGAGTTTTTCGCGCGTCGCGCCGTGGTGCGCGTGGCAAATCGCGACGGCCAGCGCATCGGCCGCGTCATGGCTGGCCTCGATACCCGGCAGCAGCACGCGTATCATCGCCTGCACCTGTTCTTTTTCCGCATGACCCGCGCCAACCACGGATTTTTTAACCAGATTGGCCGGATATTCCGCCACGCGCAGCCCCGCCTTGGCCGGCGCCATCATGGCGACGCCGCGGGCAAGGCCGAGTTTCAGCGCGGATGCGGGGTTTTTATTCACAAATGTTTCCTCAATCGCGGCATGGGTCGGCTGCCACAGGGTAATCATTTTCATGAGCTCTTCGAAGATATGCGTCAGACGTTCGGCCGTTTCGGCCTTGGCGTTGGTCTGGATAACGCCGTGGGAAATATGCGTCAGGCGGTTGCCCGTCACATCGACCACGCCCCAGCCGGTGCGCTGCAGCCCCGGATCGATGCCGAAAATCCTCACGTCGCCTCCCGCCTGGCCATCCGGCCGCAGGGCATCCCTCAGGACGCCATCAGTTTCTCCATGATATCATCGGAGATGTCAAAATTGGCGAAAACGTTTTGCACGTCGTCGCTGTCTTCCAGCGTTTCAATCATATCGAACAGCTCTTGCGCCTGTTCCTGATTAAGCGAAACCGTGTTTGACGGTTTCCAGATGATGCCGCTGGATTGCGGCGCGCCGAATTTTTTCTCGAGCGCCTCTTTCACCGTGATGAAATCTTCGGGCTGGGTCGCAATCTCGTGCGTCTCGCCATCGCTCTCCACATTTTCGGCGCCGGCCTCGACGGCGGCTTCGAACATCTGGTCATTGCCCGCGACAGAAGCCGGATAGATGACCGAGCCGATTTTGGCGAACATGAAACTGACGGAGTTCGTCTCCCCCATCGCGCCGCCGTTTTTGGAAAAAGCGGAGCGGACTTCCGCCGCCGTGCGGTTGCGGTTGTCGGTCAGTGCCTCCACAATCACGGCAACACCGCCGGGGCCGTAGCCTTCATAGCG
>DQGU01000204.1:22150-22328 GCA_003524565.1 Rhodospirillaceae bacterium | reverse complement strand
GCGTCCGATTTCCGGGTTTGCGCCCGCGCCAAGACCGCGCGTGACGTTTGCGCCCAGCTGGATTTTGTGCGGTGCGGAGGAGCCTTCAAGCGCCTGCGCGTCGGTGTTGCAGACAAGAAACTCGCAACCTTCCAGCTGCGAATTAATCATGTTGTTCACGGCGTTGCCGCCGGCGCCG
>DQGU01000204.1:0-21908 GCA_003524565.1 Rhodospirillaceae bacterium | reverse complement strand
ACGGCGTTGCCGCCGGCGCCGCCGACACCGATAACGGTAATCTTCGGCTTCAGTCTGTTGGTGGGTGATTGCATTCTTACGTTTATCATTGTTGTTATCCTCCGCTTCGTAACGCTGCCGATTCTACTTACCTTCTTTGCCGCTTTCCAGAGTCATCATGCATTTCGATGCATTTTTTTTGAAATCACTTCAGCTCTAACAGTTTGGAAAATCAGGTGAATTTTGGCTCCTTTGGTGGAAAATCCAGCTGTTTGAATCGTTTACCAGTTCTCTTTCAACCAAGACGTGACCTTTTGCAGCATGTTGCCTTGAAACGCGCCATGCAGCGCGAAGGGCAAAGCGAAGTTGTAGGGCTGCACGGTGCGCGGTGTTTCGTCCATCGCATGCTCAGCCGCATAGGTCAAAAGACCGGCACAGGCGGCAAAAGCCGGCCCGCCCGTCGCTTCGGCAAGGCCGCGCAGACGCTGCGGACGGCCAAGACGGATTTGCTTGTCGAGGATAAGCTGCCCGATGTCGCAAAGCCCCGGCAGCTGCGATGCGCCGCCTGTCAAAACAACGCGGCGGCCTGCGATTTGGTTGATGCCGTTATCGACAAGCTTCGCGCGCACCAGCTCAAACGTTTCTTCGATGCGCGGCTGGATGATGCCGACCAGAAGCGATTTGGGAATGTAGTTCGGCTGCAGCGGCTCTTCCTCGCCAATCGGCGGCACGTCGATGAGCGCGCCATCATCGGTCGATGTCGCATGCGCAGCACCGTAAAGCGTCTTGATGCGCTCCGCATCCGCAACGGAAGTTGTCAGCCCGCGCGCGATGTCGCTGGTGACGTGATTGCCGCCAACGGGAATGGCGGCGGAGTAAATCAGTTTTCCCTGCGCGAAAACAGCGATGGATGTGGTGCCGCCGCCCATATCGATGACGGTGCAGCCAAGGTCTTTTTCATCTTCGACCAGCGTCGCAAGTCCTGCGGCATAAGGCGCGGCGCAGAAACCGTCAACCTCCAGATGGTTCTGGTGCAGCGCGGCGGTGATATTGCGCAGCGATGTGCTTTGTGCGGTTACGGGGCTCAGAAGTACATCAAGGCTTTGGCCTGTCATGCCGCGCGGGTCGTTGATGCCGCGCTGTCCGTCAAGCGCGTAGCCTGCGGCAATCACATGCACCAGCTCGTCGCGGCCATGCTGTACGGCGCCGCGGCTGTGGGCGAGCGCACCTTGCACGTCGCGGTCGGAAACTTCATGGCCGGATACTTTGACATTGACGGACATCTGGTGCGATTTGGTATGCACGCCCGGCACCAGTGCATAGACGCTGCGGATAGGCTGGCCTTGCAGCTGGCGCGACGCCATCATCTCGGCAGATTCAACAGCGTGGGAGATGGCCGTTTCAACCGCCTTGAGGTCCACAATCGTGCCGGCCTTTACGCCGCGCGATGCCTGATGGCCGATGCCGATAACTTCGATGCCGCCATGCGGGCGCATTTCGGCGATGAAGCAGCAGATTTTGCTGGAACCGATATCAAGCGCGGCGATGATGTTGCTTTCCGGCGCGGCCTTGCGGCGCAGCTGCGGTTTTGCGGGCTTGTCTTTCGGCGCGGCGTCGGTTGCGGCGGGTTGTTCTGGCGGGGTTTTGCCCTTTTTCATGTTGTTCTCCCTTTTATGCTTCGATTTTTATTTGTTTAAATTTGTTCGTTGTCTTTGGGTGCGTCCGGCGGCGCGGGGTTCGGCTCTACCACCAATTTGCCCGCGATGCGCAAATCAATGTGGCCGACGTCGCGCGCCAGCATGTCTTCGGTTTTGTCCATGCGTGCCAGCTGGCGCAGCGCCAGCTCGACATCTTTTTCCGGCAGCTTGACCAAAAGCCCGTTTTTCAGGCGCAAATCCCACCTGCGGTTGCCGATGCGTACCGCGGCGGCCAGCGCGCTTGCAATATCCGGCTCTGCATGCAGCAGCCCCAGAAGTGCGGCAACGTCTTGCGGCGCATGTTCGCCCACCACCAGCGGCAGATGTTTCCAGCCGTCCAGGTTTTCTTCGGTCAACACATGGCCGTCGATGTCGATAACGGAAAGTTTTTTGCGGTATTGCCACAGTGCGGCGGGTTTGCGCTCTTCAATCGTGACGGCGATGGTATCGGGCAGGCGGCGGGCGACGCGGGCGCTTTTAACCCAAGAAATACCGGCAATTTTTTCTTGCCCGCCTTCCAGCGAGACGCCGAAAAGCGCATCGCCTTTTTGCATGCCGAGTTTTGCCAGCAGTTCTTCGGGCGCGGTGTTCTGGCGGCCGATGACAAGAATATCGTTGACTTTGAATCCGGCCGCAGCACTGGCGGCGACGGTTTTTTGCATGGCAAAGCTGCCGGCAACGGAAAACCATCCACCCATCCAGCCATAAACCGCAATGCCCAGAACCACGCCAAAACCGCCGCCGTAAATACCGGCAGTTTTCAAACGCTGCGTCCACAGCCGCGCACGGCGCCGGGAAGCCGACGCGTCGCCTTTTTGTGCAAAAAATCTCATCTACCCCAAAAACTTGCGGCTTCCTGTGAAGCGCCGCGGTGTGCGTAACCCCTTACGCGTGCACCTCGGCGTGCTCGACGAGCCACGCCACAAGTTCCCCAAAGCTCAACCCCGTATGCGCCGCCTGTTCCGGAACCAGAGATGTTGGTGTCATCCCCGGCTGTGTATTCGTTTCGAGATAGTAAAGCCCCGAAACACCCGGTTCGTTATCATTGTATCTGAAATCGCTGCGGCTGACACCTGTGCAGCCGAGTTTTTCGTGTGCGAAAGTCGCCATGCGCAGCGCCTCGTCGAAAACCGCGCTGTCAATCGGCGCGGGAATAACGTGCGTGGAGCCGCCTTGGGCGTACTTTGCCTCGTAATTGTAAAAATCGACATTGGTGCGAATTTCCGTCACGGTCAGTGCGCGGGCTTTTTCGCCCTTGGTTCCCATAACGGCGACAGAAAGCTCGCGCCCCGGAATATATTCCTCCACCAGCGCCCATTCGCCATAGCTCCAGGCATCAAGGCCGAGTGGCGGTTTGTTATCGCCCGGGCGCACAATATAAACGCCCACGCTGGAGCCTTCGGTATTCGGCTTCACGACATAGGGGCGTGGCATCGGCTCGGCGCCCGCGCGGATGTCGTCGATATGCACCAGCTTGCCTTCGGGGCAGCGCATGCCGAGCGGCTTCAAAACTTCTTTTGCCTTTTGCTTGTTCATGGCAAGCGCGGAGGGCAGCGGGCCGCTGTGGGTATAGGGAATGTCGAGCATTTCCAGAACGCCCTGAATGCAACCGTCTTCGCCGCCTTTGCCGTGCAGGGCGTTGAAAACCACGTCGGGTTTGGGCGTCAGAGCTTGCAAAAGCGCGGACAGGTCGCGCTGGACGTCGATTTCATGCACGTCATAGCCATGTTCGCGCAGCGCCTTGGCGCAGGCGCGGCCGCTCGAGAGCGATACTTCGCGCTCCGCCGACCATCCGCCCATCAGGACTGCGACTGTTTTGGCCATGGTTGAAATCTACCCCTTCATGCCGTCATGAAAGACAAAATGTCTTTATCTTCCGGCAGCGGAACCCCAATCCGCTTGATTTCCCAGCGTAACATGATGCCGCTGTTTTCGGCAACACGTTTGCGCACTTCTTCGCCCAGACGCTCGATGTCCGCAGCGGTTGCGCCGCCTGTGTTGAGCAGGAAATTGCAATGCAGCTCCGACACCTGCGCGCCGCCGATTTTTAGACCGCGGCACCCCGCCGCGTCAACAAGCTGCCACGCTTTTTTTGCGTCTTTCGGGTCTGTGCCTTCCGGCACGGGCGGGTTGGCAAAGGTTGAACCGCCTGTTTTGGCTTTGATGGGCTGGGTTTCACTGCGCTTTTTCTTGATATCGTCCATACGCGCATCAATCTCGGCCTTGTCGCCGGTATGGCCATCGAACAGCGCACCGAGGAAAATCACATCCTCCGGCAAATCGTTGTGGCGGTAGCTAAGCCCCATGTCCGCGCCGCTCAGGGTTTTGATGCTGCCGTCGCGCATCATCACGTCGGCATGGCGCAGAATGTCTTTGGTCTCCCCGCCATAGGCGCCCGCGTTCATGCGCAGTGCGCCGCCGATGGTACCGGGGATGCCGGAGAGGAATTCAAGTCCCGCCACGCCGTGTTTGGCGGCGGTGAGTGCGACGTTGATATCCAGTGCGGCGGCGCCTGCTGTAACGGCCGTGCCCTCGGCGCTGATTTGCGCAAAATCGCGACCCATGCGAATGACCACGCCCGGAATGCCGCCATCGCGCACAATCAAATTCGATGCAACGCCAAGAACGGTGATAGGTACATCGGCAGGACAGCCCGCAACAAATGCCGCAAGGTCGTCGCGGTCTTCCGGTTTGAACAGAATTTCCGCAGGGCCGCCAACGCCAAACCACGTCATGGCGCCAAGCGGCGCGTTTTCGGTGATGCGCCCACGCACCTTGGGCAGGCGGGCGGCAAGACCGGCGCTAAATACTTTTTCAGCCGCGCCGGACATTAGTGCTTACCGTTTGCGGATTTGGGGGCGATGCCGAACTGCGTTTCCAGCCCTTGCGGCAGGGCATGTGCCCATTGCGTGATGCTGCCGGCGCCAAGGCAAATCACGAAATCGCCCGGCTTGGCGATTTCTTTGACAAGTGCGGCGAGGTCTTCGGGCTTTTGCAGCGCACGCGCATCGGCATGGCCGTGTTTCTGGATGGCGGCAACCAGCGTGTCACGGCTGATGTTCGGAATAGGCTCTTCGCCTGCCGCGTAAACATCGGCGATGACGACTTTGTCGGCCAGCGTGAAGCAGCTGGAGAATTCTTCGAACAGGTTTTTAAGCCGTGTATAGCGGTGCGGCTGCATGACGGCAATCACGTTGCCGCCGCCGCGGCCTGCGACGGCGTCGCGTCCGGCTTTGAGCACGGCGGCGATTTCGACGGGGTGATGCGCGTAATCGTCAATGACGGTGATGTCGTTGACGATGCCCGTGGTGGTGAAGCGGCGCTTCACGCCCGCGAATTTTTGCAGTGCTGCCGCAATTTTATCGGCTGGAATACCGATTTCATGGCCGACCGCAAAGGTGGTCAGGGAGTTCAGCACGTTATGCGGGCCGAACATCGGCAGCTTCACGCCCTTAATCTCGCGCGGGAAATTGCGCAGGTGCGGGTCGTTGATTTTGATGTCATAGACAAGGCCTTCCGGCGTTGACGTGACGTTGACGGCCTGAATATCCGCCTTGTCGCTGAAGCCGTAGGTGATGGTCTTGCGGTGAAATTCCGGCACCAGTTCCGCCACGACCGGATGGTCGATGCAGGCGACAACCACGCCATAGAACGGCAGGTTATGCGCATAGGCGATGAATTCTTCTTTCAGCGCTTCGAATGTTTCGTAGTAATCCATGTGTTCGGGGTCGATATTGGTGATAATCGACGCGACGGAGGGCAGGTGCGAAAACGTGCCATCGCTTTCATCCGATTCAACGACCATCCAGTTGCTCGCGCCCATGCGCGTATTGCTGCCGTATGCATTGATGATGCCGCCGTTGATAACAGTCGGATCGATGCCCGCTTTTTCGAGCACATGGCCAATCATCGACGTCGTCGTCGTTTTGCCGTGCGTGCCCGATACGTTGATGCACCATTTGGATTTCATCAGCTCCGACAGCAAATCGACGCGCGGAATGACGGGGATTTTCTCTGCCTGCGCCGCGACGATTTCGGGGTTGCTTTTTTTGACGGCGGTTGATTTGACGACGACGGCGGCAGGGTTGCCCTTGGCGTCGAAAACGTTTTTGCCGTCATGGCCAATCATGATGCGTATGCCCAGTTCGCGCAGGCGCTGCACATTGGCGTTGTCGGACTGGTCGGAGCCTTGCACGTCATAACCCAGATGGTGCAGTACTTCGGCATAGCCGCTCATGCCGATGCCGCCGATGCCGATGATGTGGACGGTGCCGATGGAGAACGGGAAAGTCTTGCTCATGCGAATGTTCCTTTCATGCGCAGAGGGCAGGGGCGCCATGGGCGCGTGCCGATTGTTTTTTGGACTGGCCGCGTGCCGTTGATCCTCATGGGGCGGCGGCCTCTTGTGCGGCCAGGTCGGCCAGTTTTGCCGTCGCGCCCGTCTGGCCGCAGGTTGCGGCGGCGGCGGCGGCTTGGCTCAGCAGGGCGGGTTCTTCGGCGAAAGCGCGGATTTTTTCCGCCAGCGCCGCCGGCGTGAAATCCGGCTGCAAGAACACCCATGCACCGCCCGCATGCGCGATAATATCCGCGTTGTGCTTTTGCTGCATGTCCTGATGGCCGGGGTAAGGTACAAAAATCGCAGGACGCCCCGCAACAGCTAATTCCGCAACAGTGGAGGCGCCGCTGCGCCCGATGAACAGCTGGCATCCGGCCAGCCTTTCCGCCATGTCACTGAAAAAACTGGCTGTTTCGGCCTCAATACCCATATCCGCGTATTTTTTTGCGGTGGCGGCAATGTCGTTTTCGCGGCATTGGTGCATGACATAAAGCTGCGATTTTATTTGTTCTGGTAAATTTTTCAGCGCTTCAGGCACCACATCGGCAAAAACGCTCGCGGCTTGGCTGCCCCCGGTGATGAGGATTTTAAAACGCGCGGCGGGCGGTTGATACGCCACATCGCGCACCGCCATGATGGGGGCGCGCACGGGGTTGCCGGTCACGACGGCTTTCTTTTCCTGCGCCGCCTTCAGCCCGCGCGTGCCGGAAAGCGACAGGGCGATTTTACGCGCGCGCGGTGCCAGCAGCACGTTGGCCTTACCCAGAACGGCGTTTTGTTCGTGCAAAATTGTGGGTTTACCCAGCATTTGCGACGCCAATACCCCCGGAAAAGACGGATAGCCGCCAAAACCGACGACCAGCGCGGGCTTCAGTTTGTGCACCAGCCGCAGTGCCGATAAAACGCCCAGCCCCATGTCAATGACCGCGCGGATTTTGGCCGCAATGCCCGGCCGCAGGGTCGCGGCGCGCACAGTATATATATTGACGCGGTCGCCGAGGCTTTTGAACGCATGCCCGCGTTTGTCGGTGATAATGGCCACGGTATATCCGCGCGACAGCAGCTCTGCCGCCAGTGCCTCCGCCGGATACAGATGCCCGCCGGTGCCGCCTGCGGACAGCAAAATGGTTTGGCTATCGCTCACACGCCCCTGCCTTCGCGCAGGCTGAACCCGCGCCACATGGTGCCGGAGGAAAGCTGCTGGCGTTTGCGCGTCAGTGACAAAAGCATGCCCATGCCAAGCCCCAGTGCCAGCAGCGAAGAGCCGCCATAGCTGATAAACGGCAGCGTCATGCCCTTGGCGGGCAAAAGCTGCAGGGACGAGCCCATGTGAATAAGGCTTTGCAGCGCGAATTGCGTCAAAAGCCCCCCCGCCGCCAGCACGACGAAAAGGTCTTCGCTTTGCGCCGTGCGCCACAGGCTGCGCAGGATGATAAAGGCAAACATGCCGACGAGAAACAGTGCGGCCAGAAGCCCCATTTCCTCACCCGCAACGGCGAAAATAAAATCCGCATGCGCGTCCGGCAGGTTCATTTTGACCTGACCATGGCCGGGGCCCGTGCCGAACAACCCGCCGCTCGCAAAAGCATCCAGCGATTTTTGTACCTGATAATTGTCACCGCTGGCAGGGTCGAGGAAGCGGTCGATACGGCTTGAAACGTGCGGAAAGAACATATAGGCGCTGAAAAGTCCCGCAATGCCCAGCCCGCCCAGCACGAAAACCCAAATCATGGGCAAGCCGGCCAGAAATACCTGTACGCCCCAGATGGCCGATATGACCAGCGACATGCCAAGGTCAGGCTGCAAAAGCAAAAGCCCCAGTACCATGCCGAAAAGACCAAGTGCCAGCAAATGTCCGGGGAATTGCCCTTCGCCCTGGTCTTGGTGCCGTGCCATCAGCCATGCGGCCGTGACGGCGAAGGCGGGCTTGGCGAATTCGGACGGCTGCAGGGAAAACCCGAAAATATGCACCCAGCGCGTCGCGCCTTTAATCTCCGGCCCGAAGAAAACGGCGCAGAGCATCAAAACCATCGATATCAAAAGCGTCAGCGACGCGGTGCGCCAGAGCATTTTACGCGGCAGCATCGATGCCGCGAGCATCATCCCAGCGGCGGGCACCAGAAACACCAGATGCCGCACGACGAAATAGAAAGGCGGCAGGCCGATACGCTCCGCCACCGATGGCGATGCCGCCGATACCAGCAAAATGCCGCAAAGCATTAAAATGGTCAGTGCCGCCAGTGTCCAGCGGTCAATCGACCACCACCATGCGCCCAGCAAGGATTTATCCGCGCGGGATGAAAGGCCGCTCATGCATGGCCTCCTTTTTTCTCGGCTTCTTTGGTATGTGCCGTTACGCGGCGCACGGCGTCGTTAAAGGCATCGCCGCGCTGCTCGAAGCTTTTGAACTGGTCAAAACTGGCGCAGGCCGGTGACAGCAGGACGGCGGCATGGTCAAGCGCGTCTTTTTGCGCCATGGCATGTGCGGCATCGACGGCTTTATCAAGCGTGCCGCAGCGGGTATAGGGTTTCTTGTGCTTGTCCAGCCATGCGGCCAGAACATCTTGCGCTGTGCCGATAAGAAAGGCATGGCGCACATGGCCGAGATGTTTTTCGCATTTTTCGTACCCGCCGCCTTTGTCCTGTCCGCCCGCAATCCAGTAGATGGGGTTATAGGTCGAAAGCGCGACGGCGGCGGCATCGTCATTTGTGGCCTTGCTGTCGTTGATATAAGTGACGCCATGCAGGCTGGTAACAATTTTTTGGCGGTGTTCAAGACCGGGGAAACTTTGCAGGCCCTTTGCAATCGACGGTGTGTCAACGCCTGCCGCGCGGCAGGCGGTATAGGCCAGTGCGGCATTTTGCCAGTTGTGGCGGCCTTTCAGCGCAGGGCAGGTATTCAAATCGACAACGCCGTGCGGCCCATCGAACAATTCCCCCTCGGCGGAGACGAAAACGCCCTGCGTCATCGGACGCAGGCAGGAAACCGGCGTCATGCGGCGCTGGCCTTCCTTGCGCTGGCGGGCAAAAATGGCGGCGCTGCCGTCATCGTCGATGCCGATAACGCCGATGCCCTTGCCGCGGAAAATACGCTCCTTCGCGGCCATATATCCCTCCATACCGCCGTGACGGTCAAGATGGTCGGGGCTGATATTCAGCAAAAGCGAAATATCGGGGCAAAAGCCCGACATCAAATCCAGCTGGTACGATGACAGCTCCAGCACATAAAGTCCGCCCGCGCCAAGGTCGGGCAGGCCGAGCACCGCCTCGCCGATGTTGCCGCCGACGGCAACATCGATGCCTGCCGATTTGATGATATGGCCGATAAGTGCCGTGGTGGTCGATTTTCCATTGGTGCCGGTGATGCCGATGGTGCGGGCGCCCGGCATTGCGCGGTGGAACAGCTCCATGTCGCCCAGAATTTCAATGCCGTTTTTTTGCGCGGCGGCAATCGCCGGATGCGGCGCGGGGTGTGTTAGCGGGATGCCGGGCGCAACACACAGGCAGGCGAAGCGTGCCCAGTCGCCGTTCGTGAAATCTTCGACCACGGCGCCTTTGTCAATCGCGGCCTTGCGCATATTCTCCCCATCGTCCCACAGCACAGTTTGAATGCCTGCAGCTTTGCAGGCTTCGAAAACAGACAGCCCGCTGCGGCCAAGGCCGAGCACGGCAACGGGTTTGTCTTTGAACTGGGATTTCAGTGCGGAGAGGTTAATCATATAAAACAGTTATCCTTATCGCAGCTTGAGGGTTGAAAGCCCGATAAGGGCGAGAATGATGGAAATAATCCAGAAACGCACGACGACCTTGCTTTCCGGCCAGCCGAGCTTTTCGAAATGATGGTGCAGCGGCGCCATCAGGAAAAACCGCTTGCCGCCGGTGCGTTTGAAATAAACGACCTGAATAATAACCGACAACGTTTCGGCCACGAAAAGCCCGCCAATGATGGCCAGAACCAGTTCATGCTTGGTGACAACAGCGATAGCGCCGAGCGCCCCGCCCAGCGACAATGACCCCGTATCGCCCATGAAAACCGATGCAGGCGGTGCGTTGAACCACAAAAAGCCGAGCCCCGCGCCCAGAAGCGCGCCGCAGAAAACGGCAATCTCCGCCGCATCTTCGATGTAATGGATGCCAAGGTAGCCGGAAAATTTAAGATGCCCGACCAGATAGGCAATCAAACCAAAACACGCCGCCGCAATCATGATGGAGCCGATGGCAAGCCCGTCCAGCCCGTCCGTCAGGTTGACGGCATTCGCCGCGCCCACAACGACAATGACGCCGAAGGGGATAAAAAACCAGCCAAGGTCAATCAGCAGGTTTTTGAAAAACGGAAACGCCAGACTGCTGCCAAGGCCGCCCGTGGTGAGCAGCATGATGGAAAGCACGGCCACAGCCGCAATCGCCATTTCCAAAAGTAATCTCAGCTTACCCGGAATGCCGCGGTGGCTGCTGCGCGTCAGTTTGGCGTAATCATCGGCAAAGCCGATAGCGCCGTAGCCCAGAAACACAAACAGCACAATCCACATATAAGGGTTGGTAATATCCACCCACAAAAGCGTGGATACCGTGACGGAAAACAAAATCATCAGCCCGCCCATGGTGGGCGTGCCTTTTTTCTTCAGGTGCGTTTCCGGTCCGTCTTCGCGGATGGGCTGGCCTTCGCGCTGCTTTTTCTTCAGCCAGCGTATAACCGCGGGGCCGATGGCAAGGCTGATAATCAGCGCCGTCATAATCGCGCCGCCGGTGCGGAAACTCAGATACTGAAACAGGTTAAACGCCGTGAAATAATTCGTCAGCGGATAGAGAAGGTTATAGAGCATTCTTTTTATCCTTGCCATTCGTGCCGGCGGGTTTGTCGTTTTTATCGTTGGCGGCGCTCTGGCCGTTTTTATTGCCGGCGGCGTTGATGTCCATCGCGTGCAGCGCTTCGATGACATAGGCCATACGGCTGCCGGCGGAGCCTTTGATAAGCAGAACATCGCCCGGCTTGACTGTTTCCTTGACGATATCGGTCAGTGCTTTGCTGTCTTTTGCATGCGCGCCTTGCCATTCGGCAGGCAGGGCCTGATAAAGCGCGTCCATCAGGGGGCCGCAGCAAAACAGCTGGTCGGTTTTTGCCTTCAAAAGCGGATTGGCAAGCTCCGCATGCAAGCGCGGACCGTCCTTGCCCAGCTCCAGCATATCGCCGAGGATGGCGAGGCGGCGGCCTTCGCCCTGCGGCTCTACCAGCTCGAACACCTTGAACGCGGCCTGCATTGATGCGGGGTTGGCGTTATAGCTTTCATCGATGATGGTGAGCGGCGGCTCCCCCGCGACCAGCGTGATTTGGTAGCGGTTGCCGCGCCCCGAAACCGCTTCGGCATTTTTCAGCGCTTCTATGCCTTTTTCAAGGTCTGCGCCCGCGGCTTTCACAACGCCGAGCGCGCCCAGTGAATTGAGCACGATATGCTTGCCCGGAATTTGCAGCTTGTATTTCACTTTCTCGCCGTCAATATCGGCGGTGACGCGGCTGCTGTCGGCATGCAGGGCGCAATCGACCAGCTTGATGCCCGCGCCATCTTCTTCGCCAAACCCGCGAATATCCTTGATGCCCTGTTTTTCCGCATGCGCCTTCAGGCGTTCGAAATACGGGTTGTCGTGGTTGAGAATGGCGATGCCGTTTTCGGACATGCCGGTGAAAATCTCCGCATTCGCATCGGCAATGCCGTCAAGGCCGTTGTCGAAAAATTCGATATGCTCGCGGTCAATGGTGGTGATAAGGGCGATGTCGGGTTTTACTTGGTCGGTCAGGCCGATAATTTCGCCCGGATGGTTCATGCCGATTTCAAAAATGCCGAAATCCGCATCCGCCGGCAGGTTGCTGAGCGACAGCGGCACGCCCCAGTGGTTGTTGAAACTTTTTTTCGACGCGTGCGTCTTGCCGCTGGCCGATAGCAATGTTGCCAGCATTTCCTTGGTGCCCGTTTTACCGACGGAGCCTGCAACGCCGATAATGGTGCCCTTGCAGCGCGCACGCGCCGCGCGGCCGAGGTCTTCGAGGGCACGCGTGGTATCGTCAACCACCAGTACGGGGCCTTTGGCTTTGGATACGTCGTAATCCTTGGATACCATCACCGCGCCCGCGCCGGCGGCGAAGGCCGCATCGATGTAATCATGACCATCCAGACGGTCGCCCTTCAGCGCGACGAACAAATCGCCTTTTTGCAGTGTGCGCGTGTCAATCGATACGCCGTTCACAGCGAAGGCGGTGCTTGCGCGGCCGCGGGTGGCGGCAGCGGCGTCTTGGGAGGTCCAGAGCGGAGTTTGGTTATCGGTCATTTTATCCTGCAGTTCTGTATTTTGAGTTTCAGTTCTTGTTTATCTTCATGCGTCGATAGCGGCGGCGGCGGCCTTGGCTTCACTCACGTCATCAAAGGGCAGCACTTCCGTGCCTACGATTTGCCCTTGTTCATGCCCCTTGCCCGCAATCACCAGTAAATCGCCTGCGCCAAGTCCGGCAACCGCGCGGCGGATGGCATCACGGCGGCCGGCAATTTCGGTTGCCTGCGGGCAGCCCTGCATCACTTCGCTGCGTATGAAGGCGGCATCTTCGGTGCGCGGGTTGTCGTCGGTAACGATGGCAACATCGGCAAGGCGCGCGGCAATCTCACCCATCATCGGCCGTTTGCCGCGGTCGCGGTCGCCGCCGCAGCCAAAAACCACATGCAGTTTTTTCGCGGTATGCGGGCGCACAGCCTTCAGCATGGTTTCAAGACCATCCGGCGTATGGGCAAAATCAACGTAAATGGCTGCCCCGTTTTTCAGGTTTGCGGCGTATTCAAGCCGTCCGCGCACGCTTTGCAACCGCTCGAGCGCGTGCACGCCCTGTATTTGCAGCGCCGTATCATCGGGGGCCGCCGCGAGCACAAGGCCGAGCGCGGTCAGCGCGTTCATCGCCTGAAAATCGCCGACCAGCGGCAGCTCCAGCGTATAGCGTTGCCCCATGACCAGAAGGTCGAGGTACTGTCCGTGCGGCAGCGGCTTTTGCGTCGTGATTTTAATGTCTTTGGCGGCGTGGCCGACTTCAATCACGCGTATCTTGCGTGCATCGCATATCGCGCGCAGCTTTTGCGAATACGGCGTATCCATGCAAATCACGGCAACACCCTTGGCGTCCAGCACTTCGCCGAACAGGCGCGCTTTCGCTGCGAAATAGGTATCCATCGTGCCGTGGTAATCCAGATGGTCGCGCGTCAGGTTGGTGAACGCGGCGGCGGTCACGGCAACGCCGTCCAGCCGGTGCTGGTCAAGCCCGATGCTGGACGCCTCGAAAGCCAGATGGGTGACGCCGGCTGCTTCCAGCTCCGCGATTTCAGAATGCAGTACTACGGGGTCGGGCGTGGTCAAAAGCCCCGGGCGCTTGATGCCGGCAATTTTGCCGCCCGCAGCTTCGACGCCGATGGTGCCAAGGCTTGCGGCGGCGTGGTCCATCGACTGCCATATCTGGCGGCAGAAATTGACGGTGGAGCTTTTGCCATTGGTGCCGGTGACGGCGGCGATGGTGCCCATCTGACGGCCATAGAATTTCGCAGCCATCAGCGAAAAGCGGCGGCGCGGGTTGTCGTCTTCGATAACCACGGCATTGCCAAGCGTCGCGCCTGAAACATCGGTACCGCGCGGCACCAATATGGCGGATGCGCCGCGTGCGGCAGCATCGCTGATGAACTGGCGGCGGTCAAGTTTTGCCCCCGGAAAGGCGGCGAAAACAAATCCCGCGCGCACTTCGCGCGAATCCGCGCTCAAACCTGTGATGTGCAGGTCGGCGGCCTTGTCGGCATCATGCAGCGTCACGCCTGCGGCGTCCGCGTCATCTATCAGTTCCAGCAGTCGCAATGTTCTTTCCTTCCTTGCTGTCTTTCAAATAGCGCGCCATCTCGGCTTTGATGTCGCGCTTGGGCCCGCTTTGCGGTGCAATGCCGTAAAGCGGCGCCATTTGTTCAATCACTTTTCCAACCACGGGGGCGGCGGTCCAGCCGCCGGTGGCATAGCCGTAGGTTTCCTTGGTCGGTTGCGGCTCGTCAATAATGGCAAGTACGGCATAGCGCGGCGCTTCGATGGGATAGACGCCAAGGAACGACGACAGGCGCGCGTTCTTGCTATACCCTTTGCCCAGCGTTTTATCCGCGGTGCCCGTCTTGCCGCCAACGCCGTATCCTTCGGCGGCGGCTTTACCGCCTGTGCCGCCGGCGACGACCAGCTCCAGCAAGTCGCGCACGCGCTGCGAGGTTTCGGTCTTAATCACGCGCGCGCCTTTCATTTCATGGCTGCGCGTCTCATCATAAATCATGGTGGGTTCAATCAGGATGCCGCCGTTGGTCAAAGCCGCCGCGGCGCGCGCCAGATGCACGGGGCTCACGGCAATGCCATGGCCGTAGGACGCGGTCAGGGTGTTAATCTCCCGCCACGGGCGCGGGGCAAGCGGCGTGCCGCGCTCCGGTAGCTCGATGGGGGCGCGCTCAAGGAAGCCGAGTTTTTTATAAAAATCGCGCAAGCCTCCGTCACCCAGCGATTGCGCCATGCGCGCCGTGCCGATGTTGGACGAATGGATGAAAACTTCGGGCAGGGTCATCACGCGGCGCTTGGCGTGATAATCGTTGATGGTATGGCGGCCGAAACGGATAGGCTCGCGCGCGTCATACGTCGTTGCGAAACTGGCGATGCCTGCATCGAGCGCGGCTGCGACCGGAAACAGCTTCATGGTCGAGCCCATTTCAAAAACGCCCAGCGTCGCGCGGTTGAATTTTTGCTCGTCGCTCGCCTGCGCGGGGTGGTAGGGGTCGAAATCGGGCAGGGACACCATGGCGATAATCTCGCCGCTGCGCACATCCATGACAAGGCCGATAGCCGCCTTGGCGCTGAATGTTTTCATCGCCGCGCCCAGTTCGCGGTGCAGAAGATGCTGGATGCGCAAATCGATGCTGAGACGCAGGTCGTCTTCGCCTTCCGCCAGCTGTTTCTGATAGGCGCGTTCAATGCCCGCAATGCCGATGCCGTCAACGTCGGTATAGCCAAGGATATGCGACGTCAGGCGGCCATGGGGGTAAATGCGGCGCGCTTCGTCCTGAAATCCCAGTGACGGCTCGCCCAGCATGTTGATGGCCTGCATCTGGCGCGGGGGGATGTTGCGGGCAATCCAGATAAATTTGCGTTTGGAATTCAGTTTGGTGAAAAGCTCTTTTTCTTTTTCTTCGGGCAAAATCTGCGCCAGTTGTTTGGCCAGTTTGGCGGCATCGCTGACAACGGTCGCATCGGCGAAGACAGAGGCCATGCGCAGGGATGTCGCCATCAGCTCCCCGTTGCGGTCGGTGATGGTGCCGCGCAGGGCGCGCGCGGGCTTGCGCGGGGCGTCCTTGTCGGCGGCGGCGCTTTGGGTTGTCTGGGTTTCCTGCGTATCGCGCAGCAAAGTAAGGTCAACCAGCCGCAGCGATACCGCCAGATACCCGACCATGAAAACGGCAGCGACAAACAGCATGCGAATTTTCGCCTGGCCGAGCAGCCGTGCCTGATGTCCCTCAACGCTGGTGCGGGCGGTGTCGCGCATTATGGCGTCCCCCCGAGGCTGCTCAGGACATCGCCGAAATCACGCGGGCTGCCCGCGGTGTCACGCGCGGGGGCGGGTTTGGGCGCAGCGGATTTTGCGGCAACGGGGGCGGGTTTTGCGGGTGCGCCGCTTGGTTTTGCGCTTGCGGCGCTGGGCTTCGCGCTTGCGGCCGCTTTTACTGCGGGTTTGAAGGAGGCGCTTTGGCGCAGCTCCGCCGGTTTGCGCGGCGGGCGTGCGGTGGGGGTTGTGGCTGCGGTTTCCGGCGTACCGGCGCTGCTCTCGATACCTGCGGCGATAGCGGCAATGGCGGCTGCGTCTGCGGCGGTGTTTTCAGGCAAGGCTTCTTGCGGTACGGGGCGGAGCGGCAGGCTCTGCGCCTCCGCAAACTGTTTGCCGCGCATGGGGGCAAGCTTCAGATATTGCGCCGCGAGTTTCTCGAGCCTGTCGGGCTGGTTGAGATAACTCCACTCCGCCTGCAAAACGCGCAGGGAATCTTCTTCGCGCCGCGTATCGGCGGTGATGAGGTCAAGCTTGGCGCGGCCGTCCGTCACGGCCTGACTGGTCTTGAACAAAAGCGCGCCGCACACAAGCGCGCAGAAAAGCCAGAGGGCGGCGAATTTGCTCATGCGCGGCCTCCTGCGCGGCAGGCGGCGCTTTGCAGCGGGGCATCGGTGCGGATGGCGTAGCGCAAACGGGCGGAGCGGGCGCGGGGGTTTGCCGCGGTTTCGGCATCGCTTGGCGCCAGACCATTTCTTTTTTCAAGTTTGAATACGGGCGCGGCCTTCGCCGACATATCGGGCGGCAGATGGCGTGACGTGCCCGCCTGTTCCCCCGATTGTGCGCGCAGATATGTTTTGACGCGCCAGTCTTCGAGCGAATGAAAAGACACGACAACCAGACGCCCGCCGTCTTTCAAAAGCGCAGGGGCGGCGTCAAGCGCACGGTCAATCTCCCCCATCTCGTCGTTGATGTGGATGCGCAGCGCCTGAAAACTGCGCGTCGCGGTGTCTGTTTTCATCCCGCCGTGCATGGGCAGCACGCGGTGGATAATGGCGGCGAGGGCGGCGGTGGTTTCAATCGGTTTTTCGCGGCGGGCTTCCACGATTGCTTTGGCTATGCGGCGTGCGGCGCGCTCTTCGCCGTAGGTATAGATGATATCGGCAAGCTCTTTTTCATCCGCGGTGTTCACAACGTCGGCGGCGCTCTCCCCGCTCAGGCTCATGCGCATATCGAGCGGGCCGTCATGCTGGAACGAAAACCCGCGCGCGGCCGTGCCCAGCTGAATGGATGATACGCCAAGGTCGAGTACGAAGCCGTCGATGTTTTCAACCCCCGCGCCCGCCAGCAGATGCGCGGCATCGCCAAAACAGCCATGCAGCGCATGGAACCGTCCGGCGAAATCGCGGGTGAAGGCCTGCGCCCGCGCGATGGCTTCGGGGTCGCGGTCGATGCCATAGACGGTGCAGTTGGCGGATTCAAGAATGGCGCGGGTATAGCCGCCCGCACCGAAAGTGCCATCGACATAGACGCCGCCGTCTTTGGGCGCGAGGCAAGCCAGAACCTCGGCCAGCATCACGGGGATGTGGCGCGCGGGCGTGCTTGCCGCGTTGTGTAGCGTATCGGTCATGCCTTGTTTAATCCGTCCCCAAACCTGCCAAGGCCGCGGGCGCGCAAAACGCCTTAAAACCTTGAAATCCAACCCCTTGACTAATCTACACGCCGCTTGCGGGGGCGTCAATCAAACAGGGGGATAAACGGGGGCAAAAGACTGGCGGCAAGAGGGGCGGCGCAGGGGACGTTTTCTGCGGCGCGCGCAAATGGGGGTATCAATCTAGCGTCCACCGGCACCGCGCGCTGTTTATGCAGTATTTGCGCTATGTAAATAATCTATCCGATGTAAATTTATCTGCCGGCGGGCGGTTTCAGTCCGCCTTTGCGGATAGAGCCGATACCCTGCATGACAACATCGAGCGGCGGGGGGGTGCCACCGATGTCGCGGAGCTTTTGGTGCATCTGCTGGATTTCTTCGGGGTTTGGCAGTTCTTTGAAGTCATGAATTTCCATGGCGGAGGTTACAGCTGCGCTATAGCCTTTGGAGTTGCTGCCGTAATCCGAGCCTTTGGGAATGGTATATTCCTGAATGCCCCCGCGCTCGTATATCGTGGTGACCTGACGCGACGAAAAATTGAAAATGCGCATCAGGCGCGGCGCGCCCCAGTCCTTCGGGTCGAACGAAAGCGGGCTGATGATGGCAAGGCTGTCTTTGCCAAGGGCGTGATAATCCGTTTTCATGGGCGTTTGGGCTGCAATTTGGGCTTGCCCGCGACGTTTGCCTGCGCCTCCAGAATATCTTCGATAGGGGGCGGGTTGCCTTTCAGGTCATTTTTCAGTTTCGCGTGCATCAGGCGGATTTCCGCATCCGACTGTACGTCGGAAAAGTTTTGTACCGATGTTTGCGTGGAAACCGACGAAGAACCGCCGGATTCGCCGCCGCGCGGCTCGTAAGTCAAATCACGCGTGATGGTGGTCACCTGCGCCGACAGGAAATTGAAAATGCGGGTGATGCGCGATTGTATCGTCAGGCTCTGGCTATAGCCGGAAAGGCTTTCGCTGGGTGCATGCAACGTCTGGCTCAGGGTGTAATCGTTGATTTTCTCGAAACGCTCTTGCATGGGTTTACCCTTTGCCCGGTGCGGAAAGAACGGCAGACTTTTTAACCATACCGCGCGTTACTTCCTCGATAGGCGGCGGGCTGCCGCCCTTGTCCTTCAGCTGCGCATGCATCAGGCGGATTTCTGCATCGCTGCGGAATTCGTCGAAATGCTGCTGTTCAATCGCTGTTGAAATGCTGCCCGCACCGCCGGTTTTGTAGCCGCCGGAATTGCCAAGTGCGACGTCGCGTACATGCGTGGTCACCTGCTGGGCAAGGAAATTGAAGGTGCGGGTGATGACGGTGCTGCCCGCAAAGCCATTCATGCCGTCGAGCTTGCGCGTTGTGACGACGCTGAGCGTATAGTCGTTCTCGACCACAAAACTTTGTTCGGTGTCCATGCGCTCTCCGCGAATCCTGAAAAGTGAATAAAATCAGATACGACAATACGAAGCGAGCATAAATATGTCAATTATAAATTGACATATTTTATCAAGCGCTTAGCCCGTTACGGTGTGCGCGGCTTGGGGGCTTTTGGGGCTGTTGCCGCATTTTCAGGCTCGGGTGCGCTTCGTGTGGCAAGGAAGCGGTCGGCCGCCGCACCAATTTCCAGCATGATGTCGCTGATTTCGGGGTTGCGCGTCACCGCGAAACCCGCGCGCAAGTTTGCGGTCTTTTCGACATCCGCCATGGTTTTGCCTTCGCCCATTTCCGGCGGCTCCGCGCGGCCGGTCTTGACGTCGATGGCCATGTGGAACAGCACGGTATGCTGCCCGTTTTCTTCGGGGTTCAGCAAATAGAAATCGAAAGCCTGCTGGTCTTTTTGCTCCTGCCCCACGGCGCGCACGGGCGTCAGCGTGACCAGTTGGTCAAGAACGGCAAGTTTTTGCCGCGCCACATCGCGCACATATTCGGCGCGCAGGGTGAAATTCTGCTGTGCCTTGGCGATGGCTTTGTCGAGTGCCTCACGCAGGCGCGCGGGGCTTTTCACAATTTCATTTTCGGCGCTATCCGCAGGCGCGCTATCCGCGGCGGGGTTAAAAGCCTCAATCAGACGAATGGACGCAATGCCAAGCCGCGCGGCGTTTCCGTGTTTTTCAACGGCAGCGGGGATGTCCTTTGCGGCAGCCTCTTCCAGCGTGCGGTCAAGGCGCGGCATGTAATCTTCGGTGCGCAGGATGACGCCGCCGTCTTTTTCCTTGCGGTTCATATAGCCGAGCTTCGCCCAGGCGGCATCTTCGAGCAGCGTCAGGTAAACAAGTTTCTGCGTCAGCGCATCGCGGTAAAGCGCGGATACCTGTGCATTGTCCGGCATGGTGTCGAACAGCGTTTTCATCTGCTCTGCGCGTTTATCGTCGTATTGCAGCATGGCTTTGACGCGCGCTTCGAAATCGGACGTATCGACAATATCGTCGCTGATAAGCGAAGCCACATCGAAAACCGTGCGGCTCATATCGATAATCGGCGTGCCGTTTTCGCTCACCGCGCGCGGTGATTCTACGCGGAACTGCGCCAGTTTTTCGTCATAGAGGGGCTTCAAATCAGCATTGAGCAGCATTTTTTCACAATCGCCGACCAGCGACGTCATGCGCTCGGCCTCGCGTTTCATTTTCTCGCCGCTGCGGGCTTGGCGGTCGGGGTGGTACATCGCGCGCGCCAGCGTGCAGGCTTCGCGGATTTCCTTGGCGCTGGCGTTTTCGTCAAGACGTTTTTCTTTACCCGCGTCGCTGAGGATGCTGTTCAAAAACGCATAGCGGTCGAAAATATAATGGACGCCTTCGATGCTTTCAAAACCCATGTGACGATACTCCTGCAGCTGCAATCAAAAAAATAAAAACCAGAAGGCCTGTAAGCCGGGTTCTGTCCCCCTTGCGGGGTGACGGCCATTCATCTAGGGCGACGGTTACCCGGCGCCTCCAGCGACCGACCCGGAAAGCAGGCTGAAAACAGGCCCTGCGGTTGCCCGCGTGCTTTCCCTATTTGGTCTTGCTCCCGGTGGGGTTTACCCTGCCGTTTCCGTTACCGGAAACGCGGTGCGCTCTTACCGCACCTTTTCACCCTTACCTGCGCACCGAAATGCGCGGGCGGTATGTTCTCTGTTGCACTGGCCGTCACGGTGGCCAAGGCCGCCGTGCCCGGACGTTATCCGGCACCGTGTTTTCAGGGAGCCCGGACTTTCCTCCCCCCTTTTGCAAGGGCGGCGGCCGTCCGGCCTTCTGGTCTGGCGACTTTAGGCGCAGGGCGGCGTCATGGCAAGGGGATTATGTTATTTATTTCAGGCGTCGATAAGCGCGATAAGCCCGGAAAGCCGCGACATGGTGCGCCCCGTGACCATGCCGGGCAGGCTGCCGTCTTCAAAAGCTTCCGGCTCGAAATGGCGCTGGAAAGCGGGCACCAGAATTTCCGCCCCCAAAGACGGGTCATAGCCGATATGCGCGAGCGCGGTCATAAAGGCCTGCGGCGACATCAGGCCGCTGGCCAGCTCCCGCGGCCAAAGGCCGATACCGGCGGCGGCCAGCGCACGCCACGGAAACAGATGTCCGGGGTCTTGCTTGCGTGCGGGCGCGATGTCGGAATGGGCGAGCACGTTGCGTGCCGGAATATCATGGCGCGACAGAATATCGCGGCAAAGGGCAACCACACCCGCAATCTGTTTTTCGGGGAAGGGGACATAGCCGAGCGAATGGCCGGTATTTTGAATTTCGATACCGATAGAATGGGTGTTGAGGTCTGTCATGCCGCGCCAGTACGACTGCCCCGCGTGCCATGCGCGTTTGTTTTCATCGACCATCTGTATCACGCTGCCATCAAGGTCAACGAGGTAGTGCGAACTGACCTTCTTTTCAGGGTCGCACAGCCATTGCCGCGATGTTTCCGCATCAGGCAGGTCGGTGTAATGCAGCACCAGCACGCTCGGCGCGACATTCGCCGCGCGGTCGTTGAAATTGGGCGAGGGGGATTGCTTCAAAAGGGCGTAGCTCATGTGCAGGGTGTCTGGCCGTGAAGGTTAGGGCTTGGGTCTGAATTTTTTATTGATGCGGGCGACGGCACGCAAAAGGGCAACGGTGTCTTTGCTTGCTTGACCGGGTTTTTCTCCTTCGGTCTTGAACAGGTGCGGTTCATAGCGCTGCTGAAAGGCGTCGATGACTTGAGCGAGTTCCGGCGTGCCGTCTTCGTGCACGCCTGTATCGTATCCGGCCTTTTTAAACAGCTTGGCCAGCTTTTGCGGATTTTTGGCGACGGCGGCGGCGTTGAATTTATCGCGCAGCGTCGGTTTCGGCCAAACGCCGATATCGTGCTTGGCCAGTTCCTTCCACGGGAAATGATAACCGGGGTCGTTCTTGCGCGCGGGCGCGATATCCGAATGGCCGACCACGTTTTCAGGCGGGATGTTATGGCGGTGCATGATGTCTTTGCAAAGAAGCACCAGCGTCGTCAGCTGCGCGGGCGTGTAATCTTCATGGCGGCGGTTGGAAATTTCAATGCCGATAGACGCAGAATTCAAATCCGTGCGGCCGTGCCACGATGAAATGCCCGCATGCCACGCACGTTTTTCTTCAGGCACCATTTTGAAAATATTGCCGGCCTCGTCTATCAGGTAATGGCAGCTGACGGGCGGTTCATGGTCGGCATCCGACAGGCGCATCAGCGCATCCACGGTCG
>DQGU01000007.1:4647-9704 GCA_003524565.1 Rhodospirillaceae bacterium | reverse complement strand
TCCAGCAGGCGGCGCACCAGATAGGGCAGCAAATCCTGATGGCTGCCGACGGGGGCATAGATACGGCAGGGATATTTGCCTTCGCCGCGCCCGACGATTTGGTGATAAAGCGGCTCCCCCATGCCGTGCAGACGCTGGAATTCAAAACCGGTCTGGTCGGCGCCCGCCATTTCCATGATGGCGGCGACGGTATAGGCGTTATGCGTGGCGAACATCGGGTAGAACACATCGCGCCGCGCCAGCATCTTGGCAGCGTTGGCCAGATAGGATACATCCGTCGCGTTTTTGCGCGTGAAAACGGGATAACCGGGCAAGCCGTTCACCTGCGCGTATTTCACTTCGCTGTCCCAATAGGCGCCTTTGACAAGGCGCACCATCATGCGCTGGCCTGTTTCTTCGCACATATTGGCAAGGATATCGATAACGCGCGTGCAGCGTTTTTGGTATGACTGGATGGCAAGGCCGAAACCATCCCAGCCTTTCAGCGACGGGTCGCGGAAAACATTGCCGATAATCTCCAGCGAGATTTCAAGACGGTGCGCTTCTTCGGCGTCCACCGTCAGGCCGATATTATATTGTGCGCATTTTTGCGCAAGCTTCAGAAGTTTTTCGCTCAAATCCGGCACGCAAGTCGCGCGCTTGGCGTATTCATAGCGCGGGTGCAGGGCGGAAAGCTTGACGGAAATGCCCGGCGCCTCGATACAGCCGCGGCCCATGGCGGCCTTGCCGATGGCATGGATGGCGCTGTCATAGGCGTCGAAATAACGCTGCGCGTCGGCCATCGTGCGCGCACCTTCGCCCAGCATGTCGTATGAATGGCGGGAGCCATTCTTTTCGGCGTCTTCAGCGCGCAAAAGCGCTTCGCCGATGCTGCGCCCCATGACGAATTGCTGTCCCATGATTTTCATGGCGTGCAGCATGGCCTGACGCACCACGGGCTCGCCCACGCGCGATACGATTTTGCCCGCGATGGCGGAAACGGAGAGGGCTTTTTCCTCCTCCACATCCGCAATCACCTTGCCCGTCAGCATGAGCGCCCAGGTGGAGGCATTGACGAAAAGGCTGTCGGCCTTGCCGATATGTTTGTCCCACTCCGCGCCGCCGATTTTGTCGCGTATCATTTTATCGGCGGTGTCGCTGTCGGGGATACGCAAAAGTGCCTCCGCAAGGCACATCAGGGCGATGCCTTCGCGCGTGGTCAGGCCAAATTCGTTGAGGAAGCGGTCAATGCCGCCAAAACGGCGGCGGTTGTCGCGCACCGTTTGTATCAACTGGCGCGCGCGCCCCTTGACGCGCAGTGTTGCCGCGTCATCAAGCGGGATAAGTGCAAGATGTTCCGCCACCGATTTGTTTTCATCCAGATGATAAGCGTCATTGAGCGGCAGGGCGGACGCGCCGGCGCGGCGGCTTGACGGCGGCAGGGATGTGGCAGCTTGGGGCATCGCACGGGTCTCCGGTTTTTTGATTTTTTGTGCATTCAATTTACCCGTTTCAGGGTTTGTTTGCATGGGGCAAAATGCAAATTCCGAATTGCGGTGTTTATGTACCGTTTTCTTTAATTATTTGATATAAAAAGAAAAATTGACATAAAATTGACGTGGGTGCAGCAAAAAGCTAGGATATGCTTGTATCAAAAACAGTAGAGAAAAACGAAAGGGAAGGTCCCTGAATGACCGAAAGACATAGCATCCGCGATGTTAAGAACACGTTCGAAAGCATCCTTGGCGAAAACGCCAAAGTCATCCGCGATATTGACGACACCATCAGCAAAACAAAATCGGATATGGAGACGGTGGGCGAGCTTTACACCCGCGCGCTCGACAAATTTGTAACCGCGCAGCTGCGCCCCATAAACAGCGAAATGCTGAAATCGCTGTCCGGCCTGACTAATCATAAGCATGATTTCGAAGAAAAATATCACGACGATATGGCGGCCGCGCGCGCAGCCGAAATCCGCCTGAGCGGCCTTGTCGCCACGCATGGCGAAGAAAAGACGCTCAAGCAAAAGCTGGAAACGCTGGGTAGCGAGAGCGCGACGCTGGGCAATCAGATTTTGAAATTGTCCGACAGTATAGACAGGCGTGAAAAGGCCTTGAAGCCTGTCAATTACTTTAACGCTGCCGCAGGTCAAGGGGGCAAGCCTCAACTGAACGAGGAAGATATCGGTTATTTTTCCTCCAAAAAAGGCTTCGCGCATGCCTGGGCATGGCTGACGGACAGTCATTACCGCGGCGGCCGCGCCTTGATACGCAGCTTTGCCGAAAAAGGCGAAACCATCCCCTCCGTGCAGCTGGCACAGCGTCAAGACCGCGATGCGCGCGGGGAAAAGTCAACGCGCGTTGCTGAAATTGCAGCTGAATCGAACCGCATTCAGCCCGTCTTGAAAGACATGCGCGCGGCAGCGGATGCCGCCGTCAGCGAGATGACGGTGCGCGAAAACCTGAAAAAGCAAATCTTGGCCAGCTTTGAAGACATGTCGTTCTTTAACCGCGCAGCGAAAAAACTGGGCGGAAAATTCCCCGTGTTTGTGACAGAGCAGCGCGCCAAGCTGGAAAACCTGCGTAAAATCCACGATGGCGCGGTTAAAACCCGCCAGACGGTGCAGCAGGCGGGCGGCAAGCTGGACAAGCACATGTCCAAACTGCGCCGCGGTGCCAGCCAATCGGGCAGCACACGCATCACCATCGACCTCAAGGGCATCCAGACCAGCTTTGCGGGTATGCAAACGGGTGTGCGTGCAGCAACCACGCAAATGCGCCAGACCAGCACGGCGGTGCGGGATTATAAATTCAGCCCTGCGTCGTCGGCTTCGTCTGCGACATCCACTGCGCCCGGCGGCATGGACCCTGTGTTTTTCATGGCGGTCATTATGATGAGCGATATTACGCATGTGCCGAGCGTGCCCGATGTATCCGTGCCGGATGCGGGGGCTGCGATTGGTGACAGCTTCAACAGCGCCGCGCTTGACGGTGCTGTGGGCGCAATTGACGTTAATGTGCCGGATGTGAACGTCAGTGTGCCGGATATCTCGGTGCCTGACATTTCTGTGCCCGATATTTCGGTGCCGGATATTTCCATCTCCGTATCCGATTTCGGTGGTGGCTTTAGCGGCGGCGGCGGATTTGACGGTGGCGGGTTCTAAGCGCCCGCAGCTTTGCCTCAATAAAAAAGGCCGGTGTTCATGCACCGGCCTTTTTTATTGGGCAAATCTAAATCAGTTCAGACGTGCGGGGATTTCGTCAATCGCTTCGTCAACCAGCTTGGCGCCGCGCTTGGCAAGCGCGTCTTCCAGCATGATTTCAGCGGCGCGGGTGGCGATGTCGGCGGCCTGGTTGCGCAGTTCCTGTACGGCGGCTGCTTCGGCGCGCTGAATGCGCTCAATCAGCTGGGCTTCGCGGCGCTTCAGGCTGTCTTCAAGACGCTGCTGCGCTTCCTGTTCCAGCGACTGCGCGTTTTTCTTCGCGTTATCGATGATTTTTTGCGCGGTTTGCAGGGCGTCGCGGTGTTTCTTTTGCGTTTCAGACAGAAGGTCTTGCGCCTCTACGCGCAGACGTTCTGCTTCTTCCAGTTCCGCGCGGATGCGGTCGGTGCGGGCATCCAGCATGTCGGTAATCGGCTTGCGGCCTTTTTTCCAGACAATCGCGGCGAAAGCGATGGTGGAGAGCAGAACCCAGAAATTGCTGTCGGCCAGAAGACCGGTATGTTCGGCAGCCATGTTCTTACCCTTCCTGCATCAGTTTCATGACGACTTTTTTGGCGTCGTTTTTGTTGGCGGCCGAACCGGAGACTTTCTGCACGATGTCGGCGGCCACTTCGGCGGAAATATCGGCCAGCGACAGAAGGGCTTCTTCTTTCGCTTTGCTGATGTTTTGCTCTGCGCTGGTAATGCGGTTGCGCGCATGTTCCATGAAACGGGCGTTTTCCGCGTTCATCTTTTTGGCATTTTCCTGTTCGCGCGCGCTCAGGGTCGCTTGCGCTTCTGCCTGTGCTGCCGCCATGGAGGCGTCGAGCGTCTGGCGAATTTTCGCGGCGTCTTCCTGCAGGTGTTCGGCACGGTTCAGGTTGTTGTCACGCTGGGTCTGGCGCATGTCCAGAACTTCGGTCACACGCGGCAGCGCTACGCGGGACATCAGGGTATAGAGCAGCACGAAAGACACCAGCAGCCAGAAAATCTGGCTGGGATAGGTCGAGGGGTCGAGCTGCGGCAGGCCGGATTTTTTGTGCTCGCCGTCATGTGCGGCAGCTGCCGCGGCGGCGTCCACATCGAAAGCTTCTTCGGTTGCAGCTTGCAGCGGCAAATCCGCTTCGGCTTCGTTCGAGGAAGGGGCAGCTGCTGCGGGGGCTACGCGTTCAGCCATTTTCTCGGCTTCTTGCGCAGCATCCGTGCCAGCGTTGTCAACGGACACGCCGACCGTGCGTTCTTCGGCCCATGAAGATGCCACAGGCGCACTTGCCATCAACAAGACGGTCAGCGCCAGCGCGGCAAAGGGCAGGGATACGAACGGTCGGCGTGTTGCCATGACTTTTTTCCTCTTGGTATGCGATTAGCCCAGCAGAACGATGAGGGCGATCAGCAGTGCGAACAGGCCGGTTGCTTCGATAAGTGCGAAGTACAGCAGGCCAGCGCCTTTAACGGTCGGCGCAACGGAGGGGTTGCGGCCGATAGCGTTGATGATGCTGGAGAACAGCATGCCGAGGCCGAGGCCGACGCCGAAAAGCGGCAGAACAGCGAGAGCAGCGCCGATCATTTTTGCAGATTCGAGTTCCATAGTGATTTTCCTTCTTTTTTCTGTGCGTTGGTTAGTTTTGGTTTGAAACGAGTTCCTGGGTTAGTGCAGTTCAATCGCGTCTTTGAGGTACATGCAGGTCAGTACCGCGAAAACATACGCCTGAATGAAGGCGATAAGGATTTCGAGGCCGACCAGCGCCGTGTTGATGAGCAGCGGCAGAACCGCGCCCGCCATGCCAAGGCCGGAGCTTGCCGCCATCATGACCGAAAAACCCGCGAAGACTTTCATCATCGTGTGGCCGGCAACCATGTTGGCGAAAAGACGGAC
>DQGU01000007.1:0-4357 GCA_003524565.1 Rhodospirillaceae bacterium | reverse complement strand
GCCAGAAAGATAGGCAGACCCGCCGGCAGGAACAGCGTGAAGAAGTGCAAACCATGGCGGAAAATGCCAACCAGCGTGGCGGTCAGAAAGACCATAAGTGCCAGCGTACCGGTTACGACGATATGGCTCGTGAAGGTGAAGGAGTAGGGTATCATGCCGAGCATGTTGCCCATCAGGACAATCATGAACACGGAAAAGACGAAGGCGAAGTACTTGCGTCCTTCGTGGCCGAGGGCTTCATGCACCATGCCGGCGACGAATTCGTAAATCATTTCGGTGACGTTCTGCCAGCGGTTCGGCACAACCGACTTGCTGCGCATGCTAAGCGTCATAAGGAGCGTGGCAGAGATAACAGCCAAACCCATCCACAGCGAAGACTGCGTGAAGGAAACATCGTAACCGCCGATATTGAGCGGGATGAGGGGCTTGATGACAAACTGCTGAAGCGGATTGGCCACGCGCGTGTTTTCCTCTTTTTAATCCGTTTTGCCGTCTTCGCCGCTGGCGCCGTCTTTGGGGGCGTCCGGTACGGTGGGTTTGAAGCCGACCTTGTAGTCCTGTCCGGTTTGCGACCGGTAGATATTCAAAAATCCCGCAGCGAAACCGACGAAGACGAAGAAAATCACGCCCCACGGTTTTGTGTCCAGCCAGCGGTCAACCCAGTATCCCAGGAAGATGCCGACGGCCAGCGCCGCGACCAGATCCGTTCCCGCGCGAAGGGCTTTGCCTTTTTCGTCCTTGCCGGGCTCGCCGCTACCGTCGTTGCCGCCGGTCACTATCTGGCGTTGCCTTTCCTGCGCTGCGCGGATTTTTCGAGCCAGTTCACCGGACTTGTCGTTCATCGGAAAAACACCCGTTAAATCGTGATACGTCGCGCATTTAAGGCAACGGGAAATTACGCATAGCGCCCTGAAATGTCAACAAATACCGCAAATAATACCCCATGCCATCTTATGGGAAAATTATAAGAGGACGGATGTTATAAAACGGACTGATTTTATTGCTATTTTCGAGCCTTGGCCGGGGCGCAATAGATGTCGTGCAGGGCACCGATAATCGCAGCCACGTTCTCGTTTTTGATAAAATAGTAAAGTGTGCGGTGTTCGCGGCGGAAATCGACGATTCCCTCGGCGCGCAGGCGGGCCAAATGCTGCGAGAGGGCGGTCTGGCTGATTTCCAGATGCCCCAGAATGTCCGTGACACACATTTCACCCTGCGTCAGCAGGCACAGTATCATCAGGCGGCTTGGGTTCGCCAAATTCTTCAGAAACGCCGATGCTTCGTCTGCGTTCTGCTTCATGTCCTGTACGGCTTTTATTTTGTTGTTAACGGCCATGGCTATTCCTGTTGACTTTAATTTCAGTATATCCTAATATTAGAATATACGCAATTTAAAATACCCGCAGGGGCTATTCAACCACAAAGGAGCCAGTCATGTCCAAGAACTATCACAACGTTACGGGAGATATTGTCGAATACATCCGCCAGCTGAAGCCGGCCATCCCCGATACGCTCAAGGGGTTTTACGATATGGCAGGGGCGGCGACCAAGGACGGCGCGCTTGATAAGAAGACGAAAGAATATATTGCGCTGGCCATAGGCGTTTCTACGCGCTGCGACGGCTGCATCGGCTTTCATGCCAAGGCGCTGCATGAGCTGGGCGCAACACGGCAGGAAGTGGCCGAGGTGCTGGGGATGGCGGTCTATATGGGCGGCGGCCCGTCGCTGATGTATGCGGCAGATGCACTGCGCGCCTATGACCAGTTTGCAGCGGGTAAGGAACAAATGGCCTAAAGCCACAGGAAAAAGGAGAAATATCATGTCTGATATCCGCAAGGTGACACCGGCAGACGCGGTCAAGGACGGCGGCTGTCTTATTCTGGACGTTCGCACGGACATCGAACATCGCGCATCCTGCCTGCGCGCGGCGCATGTTCATGTGCCGCTGGATACGCTGGACGCCAAGGCTTTTATCGCCGAACACAAGCTGGACGGCGATAAAAGCCTTGCGGACAGTTGCCGCGCCGGTGCGCGTGCGGCGAAGGCGGCGGCGGCTTTCCATCAGGCCGGATTTGACAATGTGCATGTCATCGACGGCGGTATTCTGAACTGTGAGACTTGTGGTGTGCCTGTGAAAAAAGGGGAAGTTATCTCGCTTGAGCGTCAGGTGCGTATTGCCGTCGGCACGGTGGTCTTGCTGGGCACGTTGCTCGGCAGCTTTGTCAGCCCGTGGTTTTATATCTTGCCCGCTTTTTGCGGTGCAGGCCTTTTGGTCGCGGGTATCACCGAGTGGTGCGGCATGGCGATGCTGCTGGCGCACGCGCCCTGGAACCGTGCGGCGGGGGGCGTAGCGGGTAAAACCTGCTGCAATATGTAAAGATAAGCGCCTCTGGTCTTCGTCCCGGCATTTGGGTAAAATGCCTTATCGCAAGGCATTATAAAAAGAATCCCGAATTGCCGGGCCCGGACTATCGGGGCGAGTGCGCATTCCAAAAGAAGCGCAACCAGAGCGAATAGCGTGTGTGTCTAGAACCTGTAAAACCGATTTTGTTTTCAGCACTTGAAGGACACGCAGATGAGCAACGACAATCTTCCTCCCAATCCCGCGCCCGCAAACGGCACGCCGGATGCACCCAAAAAATTCTTTGTGCGTTTTTCGAAAATCGAAGACGAGCAAAAGGTCTTTGATTTTTATGACCTGAATACCCACAAAAACGTGTTGCAACGTGAAAAAGACCTGATGAAAGGCCTGATTGACGACGGCGCGGTTGTGATTATCGAAGACGAGAAGGGCACTATCGTCGCTGCCAGCATTACCTATCCGCATAAAGAAAAAGACAGCGACGGGGTCGAACATGTGAAGTGGCAGGAAGTCGGGACAACGCGCATCGCGCTTAACGGCTATCCCGGTTTGTTCGACGCCATGATTACCATGCAGGTACTGCGCGCGTTTCTGGTCGAGCCGCCGGAGGAGCGTTTCGTTGCGCAAATGTTTACCGACCCCGTGCAGAAAATGGCGGGCAAGCTGGGCTGGCGCCGTTTGGACGAACAATCCGTTTCTCCGCATCTGGTCGAAAGCAAGGAAAAGATGGTACCTCCCGGAACGTCCGTGGGCACGGTCAACTGGTTCCACATGGGACGCGAGGGGTTGCCCGTCATGGCCGCATGGATGGTCAAGACGCTGGATAACCCTGTTTTGGAAAACAAGAAAACGGGCGAGAAAATCCAGCTTGATTTCAGCAAGTCCAGCTTCTTTAATATGTTCCAAGAGGAAATCAAGCATCTGGCCAAACGCGATTTCGGCTCGCCCGATGCGCCCGACATGCAAAAGGGCGTGCAGCAATCCCGCGATAAATGGCTCAAGAATTTTTTCCGCTAAACGGACTTTTCACATAGGGGACAACAGGACATGACCGTACTCGGCAAGCTTAAAGAGCAGAACAAGGAATTCACCACCTGGCGCCGCCATCTGCACCAGAACCCCGAAACGGCTTTTGAAGAAATCAAAACGGCGGATTACGTCGCCGGCCTTCTTGAAAGCTGGGGCATCGAAGTGCATCGCGGCATGGCCAAAACCGGCGTCGTCGGTGTTATTCGCGGCAAAAAGGGAAATTCGAACCGCGGTATCGGGCTGCGCGCCGATATGGACGCGCTGAATATTTTCGAAGAAACCAATCTGCCCCACAGTTCCAAAACGCCGGGCAAGATGCACGCCTGCGGCCATGACGGCCATACCAGCATGCTGCTCGCGGCCTGCAAACACCTTGCCGAAACCCGCGAATTCGACGGCAACGTTTATGCGATTTTCCAGCCGGCGGAAGAAGGCGGCGGCGGCGGCGATGTGATGGTGCAGGAAGGGTTTTTCAAACAATTCCCCTGTGAATCCGTTTTCGGCATGCACAACTGGCCATGGCTGCCCGCAGGCACGATGGCGATTTGCGAAGGGGCGGTGTCGGCCTCCACCGACAGCTTCGATGTTAAAATCACGGGCAAGGGCGGCCATGCCGCTTTCCCGCATACCACGATTGACGTGATTGTCTGCGCATCGCAAATCGTCTCCGCTTTGCAGCACCTTGTCAGCCGCGTCACGGCGCCTGCCGACAGCGTAGTTGTGAGTGTTTGCAAATTCCATGCAGGCACCAGCGCACATAACGTCCTGCCGGAAACGGCGGAAATCGGCGGCACCGTGCGTACGCTGAAGCCCGAACTGCGCCAGCTGATGGAAGAAAAATTCCGCCATGTGGTCAAAACTGTCGCCGATGCTTATGGCGCACAGGTGGATATCAACTGGCACAAGGGCTACCCGTCCTGCATCAATACGGCGGCCGAAACCGATTTCGCACGCGAAGTCGCCAAG
>DQGU01000139.1:7299-7835 GCA_003524565.1 Rhodospirillaceae bacterium | reverse complement strand
GCTCGAAAGCCTGCGCCAACGTAAAAAATAAGGGCACAAAAAGCCCGAAGCAAAAAACCCGCCGGATAACGGCGGGTTTTTTGTTGGCCTGATTTTCTGCGCACCGCTGATTACGGCGCAGGTGCCACAATCCGCGCAACAATCCGGCGCACCAGCGGCAAAATCAAAAGCAGAACCGGAAAAGCAATCACCCACGACAGCGCCCAGCTGTGCATCCAGCTGGAAACAAAGCCCGCCGCAAAGCCCATGTGCGCGAAAGTGCTGATGCCCGAAACAAGGCAGCTCATGATAAGCGACAGCACCATCGGGAACACGAAAGACATGTAACGGTGGGGCAGCTTGCGCAGGCGAAAACCCGCGCAGCCGCTGCCACCGGCATCTTTGTTCAAGCAACCGCTCACGATGCGCGGCGCAGGGGTTTGTATTTGATACGGTGCGGCGTTTCGGCATCTTCGCCAAAGCGCTTCTTGCGGTCTTTTTCGTAGTCTTCGTAGTTGCCTTCGAAGAACACGACCTGGCTGTCGCCTTCGAACGCC
>DQGU01000139.1:0-7045 GCA_003524565.1 Rhodospirillaceae bacterium | reverse complement strand
TTCGAACGCCAGAATATGCGTCGCAAGGCGGTCAAGGAACCAGCGGTCGTGCGAGATAACAACCGCACAGCCCGCGTAGTTTTCCAGCGCATCTTCAAGCGCGCCCAGCGTTTCGGTATCAAGGTCGTTGGTCGGCTCGTCAAGCAGCAAAAGGTTGGCGGGCGTTTTCATCATACGCGCCATGTGCACGCGGTTACGCTCGCCGCCCGACAGCACGCCGACTTTTTTCTGCTGGTCGGGACCGCGGAAACCGAAGGAGCCGCAATAGGCACGGCTCGGCATTTCGCGTTTGCCGAGGGCAAGGATGTCGTTACCTTCGGAGATCTCTTCCCACACGGTCTTGTTGGCATCCAGCGCATCGCGGCTCTGGTTCACATAGCCCATGATAACGCTGTCGCCGACGGTGACTTTGCCGCCATCCGGCGTTTCTTCGCCCGTCATCATACGGAACAGCGTGGTTTTACCCGCGCCGTTCGGGCCGATAACGCCGACAATGCCGCCCGGCGGCAGCTTGAAGCTGAGGTTTTCAATCAAAAGGCGGTCGTCATACCCTTTGGACACGTTTTCAAATTCAACCACGTTCTGGCCGAGGCGTGGCGGCACAGGAATAACGATTTGCGCCGTGCGGGTTTTCTCGAACTTCTGGCTTTCTGCGAGCAAATCTTCATAAGCCGTGATACGCGCCTTGGATTTCGCCTGACGCGCCTTGGGCGATTGGCGTACCCATTCCAGTTCGCGCGTAAGGGATTTTTCGCGGGCTTCCTGCTCGCGCCCTTCCTGTGCAAGGCGTTTGGATTTGTTGTCGAGGTATTCGGTATAGTTGCCCTCGTAGGGGATGCCGCGGCCGCGGTCGAGCTCCAAAATCCAGCCGGTCACGTTGTCAAGGAAGTAGCGGTCGTGCGTGACCATGACCACGGTACCTTTGTAGTCCAGCAAGTGACGCTGCAGCCAGGCGACGGATTCCGCATCCAGGTGGTTGGTCGGTTCGTCAAGCAAAAGCAGGTCGGGCTTTTCCAGCAAAAGGCGGCACAGCGCCACGCGGCGTTTTTCACCGCCCGACAGGTTGGTGACAGCGGAATCCGCGGGCGGGCAGCGCAGCGCGTCCATGGCGATTTCAATCGTACGCTCGAGGTTCCAGCCGTCGGCCGCATCGATGATTTCCTGCAACTCCGCCTGACGCGCCATCAGGGCGTCGAAATCGGCGTCTTCTTCGGCGAATTTCGCGCTGATGGCATCAAATTCATCGCGTGCGGCTTTTACTTCACCCAGCGCCTGCATCACGTTTTCCATGACGGTCTTGCTGGCGTCCAGCTGCGGTTCCTGCGGCAGATAGCCCACGCGCGCGCCCTCGGCCGACCAGGCCTCGCCCTGAAAGTCTTTTTCAAGACCGGCCATGATTTTCAGCAGTGTCGATTTACCCGAGCCGTTCGGACCCAGAACACCGATTTTCACCCCGGGCAGGAAGCTCAGATAAATATTCTCCAGCACCTTTTTCCCGCCCTGATAGGTCTTGGACAGGTCTTTCATCACATAAACGTACTGGTAAGATGCCATGATATTGATTTCCTTTAACTTTACGCCCCCGACATGCGCGGGGATTCCCGTATGATTTGCGGGCAGACCATAGCATATCGCGCGCGGATACGCAAAACGGGGGCTTTACATCCCGCCCTGCCAGTTTTATGAATATAGAAAATCAAAAAGCAGACGGACAAAAGGATAAAACCATGGCCAAGCAACGAAACGGCTCCGCCCTCTTCGCCCTTGAAGGCCGCGCGCTTGATGCCGCGAAACGCCTTGAGCAGGAATTGCGCAAGGAGCTGGAAACCGTCCCCGTTTTGCAATCCGGCAATATGGCCGATATCGGCGATAGCTGGGATGCGATGTACAAGGGCTTCCTCGCGCGCATGGAAAAGGAAGCGCCGGAGGTGCTGGAACTGACCGGCCTCAAAGCCCCCGCCACGCAGGTTTTCAAAGGTGTGCAAACCCTGCCCCGCGCCTATGTCGAATATCCGGCGATTTTCACATCGCCAGAGAAAGAACCGCGCTATTTCATGTACGCCCCCATCGATTACAAGGGCGAACACTTCACCCCTGCAGATTCCAAACCCGTGACGGGCAAAGCTGCGGCGACTGTCGATAACCTGCTGTTTGCGGGCGGCTGGCTTGGCAATGCCCCTATCGTTTCGGTGAAAAAAGAAGGCGTCGCCACGCCCGCCGATTACGTCGCCCCCACGCAAAGCGAATTGCGCAAGGCGTTTTCCTACGCGCCCAACGACCGCGTTTGCTTTTTGCCGGGCGGCCGCAGCCTTGAGGCTGTCAACGATTACCGCGCCCGCACCAAGGAGTGGGAGCGTTTGATTAAAGAAGCCTGCCGCGGCATCGAAGAAGAAACGGCGAAGCAAAAACCCGCCATTCTTGCAAACCTGCCCGCGGGCGAAGATGTGCGCATCAGCTGCACCTATAGCTACAGCTCAGGCGGCGGCGACAAGGCGCAGCTTTTGCTTTCCATCCGCCGCGAAGGCAAGGACAGCATGTGGAACGCGGGCAAGACCGTCGATGTGCCGGAAAGCACCGCCTATAACATCAAACGCCGCGAAGGCGGTGAATACATCGTCACGCCGCGCAAGGATACCGAAGAGGGCAAAAAAATCGCCGCGCTGATAGACGCCATTCCGCTGACGCCGGGCTTGCGCGATTACCCCGAACTTCACGCGAATTACAAAATTAAAAAAGACCAGATAGGCCAAATGCTGGGCGTAAACGGCAGCGTGCCGCAGGTCACCGATGCGGGTGGTTATACCGTTCTTCTTTACAACGCCGCACCGTCGTCAAAGAAAAAATCTTTCTGCCCGCCGGGTGCTATTCCGCTGCCGACCGAAGCGTATGAATGGCTGAGATCGAACGATGGTGACCGCAACATGCGTATTACCGCCCCGCCGATGCCCAAGGAAATCGCGGATATTCTGGCGGCCACGCATGCCGCTGAAGTACAAAAAGACGTTGGCGTGCCGCGCATCGGCGCCGTCAAACGCCGCAAAAGCGGAAAAGATTTGGGCTGACGCAAGCCCTGCCGCACATAATAAAAAAGCCGCCGGATAACGGCGGCTTTTTTATTATCCGGCTGCGTCTGCGCTTATCTAAAAACAAACGCGAACATCAAAACGGTAAAGACAGCGCCCGCGCCGCCCACGATTTTGTCGTTGCTGCGTATCCATTCGATACTGCCGGAGATTTCTTCGAGCACGGCGCCGTTCAGCTTGTCGCGGTATTTTTCAACCAGCTTGTCAAAGCAAAACGGCAGCGCCATCACTATAATCAAAATATCGGCCAGCATGCGCACGACCATGTAATCGACCAGATAAACCTGAATGGGTGTGATGACCCCGTCAACAAGGCCGTAAATCGCTCCGCCAACGCCCAGATATTTCATGTTGTCGAACAAAAAGGCCACGGCCTTTTCAAGAAACGGCGGTTTCTTGGGGATGGATTTGCTGATGTAAATCAGCGTGAAGGCGCCCAGCAGCAAAAGCGTGATAATACCCATGAAAAATCCTCTGACTGATAAGGCCGCAGCTGCGGCCGTCTTCAAGCATAATCCATCGCTAGGTAAAGGCAAGCGCCGCCGCAAAAGGGCGGGCGTTCAAAAACATCAATCCGGCATCAGGCGGATTTGCTGCAATATGCCCTGTGCCTGCTGGCGGTCACGGGCGTCGGGGGCGCGGGCGATATAGTCTTCGATAGCCTTGATGGCCTGCCCTTTTTGCCCCAATTTGGCATAAAGAACACCCTTGTCGAAAAGGGCACGGTATTCGGCAGGGGCGAGGGCTTCCATAGCCTCCACCACAATAACAGCCTGCGCGTAGTCTTCCTGCTCGATAAGCCGTTTTTTAAGGTTGTTTTGCAGGCGTATCAGGATATCGCTGTTCGATACCGGCAAATAAAATTCATGTGACAGCTCCGCCTTCTCGCCCGCGATGGATTTCAACAAAAGCCGCAGCGCCGCTGCGTCCATTTCAGCCCCGCCGCGGAACGGGTCGGCAATCAGACGCTCCCCGTCCATCTCCAGCCGCACCAGAAAGTGCCCGGGGAAATTCAGCCCGTCGATTTGCCAGCCGCAGCCGCGCGCGGCCACGATGTATAAAAGCCCAAGCGCCACAGGCAGCCCGCGCCTGCGTTCAATCACGCGTATCAGGCTGGCGTTCTGGATGTCATCATAGCTTTCGGCATCACCCGCATAGCCTTGCTGTTCGTGCAGCACGCGGCGCAGGCAGGCAAGGCGCAGGGCGGCGCTGTCTTTTTCGCCTGCCTTCAGGCGCAGTGCATGTTCTTCGGCTGTTTGCTCGCCCAGTTTGCGCAGGTGATGGCGGTACCTCTCCGGCCGCACACCCGGCAAAAACAAAAGCGCAAGCGCAAGGGCGGCTTCGCCCACGTCTATATCCGCATCGGCAAGCGTGCCTGCGTAGCGCACATATTGAAACGCTTCGTCGGGCGTTTCAAAAACGTGCAGCTGTTCGTCGGCTGTGTCGTCCTCTCTCAAAAGCCACCGTCGGGTGCATCGTCAATCGGCGCGCTTTGCACCGCTTGCGGCGTCAGGGGTACGGGGTCTTGATAAACGGGCTCGGGCGGTGCGGGGCTGACGGCAGGGCCGCCGGATGCGGCAGATACCGCCGAAGCTTCGCCGCGCAGGCGGACGTAGCTGACCACGTTTTTCACCCCGCGGGTATTGCGCGCGTGGTTGATGACGCGTCCCAGTTCGTTTCTATCCTGCCCGATACCCATCAGGTAAACCGTACCCGCAACGGTTTCGACAGTGTAGTTGATGGACTGCACCTGTTTATCGAATACCATCAGGGTTTTGACCTGTCCGGTTATCCACGCATCACCGGCATAGGTGCCGAGCGTCGCGCCCTGATCATCCACGCGGATTTCGTTGATAACCTGCTGGACACCTTCCACCTGCCAGACAAGACGGATGGCTTCGACGCGGTCATCCGGCAGCGGCAGCGTGCCTGTCACCAGCGCGCGGCCTTCTTTGACCGTCACGCCAAGGCGGCGGTACATTTCAACGTCATGACGGAACCACGCATCGGCGATTTGCACTTTGATAGCGGTATCGCTGGCCGCCCCTTGAATGCCGCCTTCCTGCGCGGCGGCAACGCCCAGCGTCGCGCCTGCGCCCAGCGCAAGACCGGTGCAGCCGGACAAGAGCGGCGCGGCACACATAGCAAGCGCCAGAACGGCCATACGGTATTTCGAAATTTTCTGGCTTTGCATTGCCAATCTCTCCCCTGATGTTACGCCGCCTGCATTGTGCGGTTAAAAAGCATTCATAATGTGCAGCGGCCAACGTCCGGGCGCCCATAAAAGCGCATCGAAGCGGACGTCAAGCCCAGTGTAGCGCGGATGATTCTGCAGGTAAAGTTCCGCCGCTTGCCGCACCCGCGCCTGATTGGCGGCGTGAATACCCTGCCCCGCTGCATCCTGCGTGCCGCGCCATTTGACCTCGGCAAAGACCAAAACCCCGCCGCGGCGCGCCACGATGTCGATTTCACCCACGCGGGTTTTATAGCGCATCGTCAAAATCCGGTATCCCTTGGCGCGCAGATACCACGCCGACAACGTTTCCGCCCAAAGCCCGCGGCGGTAGCCTGTTATGGCGCCCATTATCCGCCGCCGTCTTTGACCGACAGCGCGCGCGCATAAACATCGTTTTTGCGCCAGCCGCTTTCGGCGGCGACCAGCACGGCGGCGTCTTTTACCCGCAGGCCTTGGCTATGCATCACTTCGGCAAGGCGCGCATCAATCCGTGCTGCATCCCATGCCGCAGCCATGCCATCGCCCTGCCCCACAATAACGACAATCTCGCCGCGCGGTTCCCCCGTGGCCGCATAATGGGCGGCAAGTTCCGCCAGTGTGCCTGTGCGCACTTCTTCGAATTTTTTGGTCAGTTCACGCGCCACTGCCGCAGGGCGCGCGCCCAGCACGGCGTTCATATCGGCAAGGCTTTCGGCCAGCCTTGGCGCGGTTTCGTAAAAAACTAATGTCGCAGGTACCCCCGCCACCTCGCCCAGCGCCGTGCGCCGCGCCGCCGATTTTACAGGCAGAAAGCCGCCGAAAAAGAACCTGTCCGCCGGCAACCCCGACAGCACCAGCCCCGCAAGCGAAGCGGAGGCACCCGGAATGCACGTCACGCTCAAGCCTTCGTCGCGGCAGGCGCGCACAAGTTTATAGCCGGGGTCCGAAATCAGCGGCATGCCCGCATCCGAAACCAGCGCGACGGACTGCCCCTGTTTGAGGCGTTCGATAATTTTGGGGCGCATTTCTGCGGCATTATGGTCATGATAGGGGATGCGCGGCGCAGAAATACCATAAACCTGCGCCAGCTTTCCGGTTTCGCGCGTATCTTCGCAGGCAATCGCGTCCGCGGCCTTGAGCGTTTCAAGCGCACGCAGCGTTATGTCACCAAGGTTGCCAATGGGCGTAGCGACGATATATAAACCGGGTGTAAGATTAACCGTGGGCGCGGACATGTTGTTCGGCGGCTCCCGTTTTTTGTTTATTTGCCCTGAAGCGATTTGGAGTTTTTCCCCTTGAAACAAGCATACACAAAAATTCCCGCATTCCTGCAATCTTTCTTGGCCGTGGTTTTGCTCGCCGCCACGCTCGCGCTCGGCGCCTGCCAGACTTCCGGCACGGGGCAGCCGCATACCGCGCAGGGCGTCGTCACCAACGACCCCAACAGCCTGCCCGATGTGGGCTGGCAAACATGGCACCAGCGCCAGACGCTGAACCGCGAAGACCAGGCCATCGCGGCACAGCAGCGCCCGGGGCTTAAAACAGTCAGCGGCGACATTCCCCAAACACCCGTCAAAGTCGCGCTTTTGATGCCTATGTCGGGGCGCAGCGGCGATTTGGGTCAGGCGATGCTGAAAGCGGCGCAGCTGGCGCTGTTTGACGTCGGCAGCGCCACGTTCGAGCTGATGCCGCTGGATACCCAATCGACGCCCGAAGGCGCCGCCGCCGCCGCGCGTCAGGCCGCCGC
>DQGU01000238.1:3689-5424 GCA_003524565.1 Rhodospirillaceae bacterium | reverse complement strand
CTCTTCCGATCTGCAGCGGCAGCGGCGACAGTGTCGCCGGCATTGCCGCGCAGGAATTGTCGCGCGTGCTGAAGGCCGAATTGGCGGAAGTTTTAAAACAATCCCTGCTGCCGCAGGCGGCGCGCGGCGATACGGGCGGCATCAACGTCATCGTGCATAACAACACGGCCGCGCAGGTAGGGGTGCGCGAAAGCACCGATGCCTTCGACCGCCGCACGCTGGAAATCACCATCGACCAGATGGTCGCGCAATCGCTGGCGCAGGGGCGGCAGACGGGTTCTGTGCTGCAAAGCCTGTTCGGGCTGGTGCCGTCGCTGGTGGGCAGATAAACGCACCAGAATTTAAAAAGGAAAAACGCATGAGCCCGATGCCCGATATTGCATGGCCGGAAACCTTGCCGCACACACCGCTGCAGGACGGCTGGCAGGAAACGCTGGCCGATAACGTGCTGCGCACGGAAATGGAGCAAGGCCCGCCCAAACTGCGCCGCCGCGGCAGCGCCGCCAGCGGCAAAATGACCGTGCAATATCTGCTGGCACGCAGCGATTGCGAAACGCTGGATACGTTTTACCAAACCGCGCTGTCCGGCGGCGTTTTGCCGTTTGTTTTTCCGCACCCGCGCCGCAACGTCAATATCGCCGCCCGTTTCGCAGCGCCGCCCGATTACGCAGCCGTGAACGGGGATTATTTCCGCGCGCGCCTGTCGCTTGAAATCCTGTACGGCGGTGACGCATGAGCCGCAACTTGACAAACGAAACCCGCGCCGCGCTGCATGCGCCGGAAACGGGCGAGGTTTTTGCCGTGCTGCTGACGCTGGCGCATGATGACATGCCGGAGCCGCTGCGCGTTTGCAGCGGCGGGCTGGATATTATCAGCCGCGGTGAAAATTTTATCGCCTATCCCTTCGCCCTCACCCTGCCCGAAGACGAGGAAGGGCGCAGCCCGCGCGCGCGGCTTTGCATCGACAACGTGGAGCGGCAGATTATGCAGGCCGTGCGCGGCCTGACATCGTCGCCTGTTGTCACTGTCGAAATCATCCGCACAGCCGCGCCCGATGTGGTGGAGGCACGGTTCGACGATTTCCGCTTCACCAACATCACATACGATTCGCAGGCCGTGGAGGGGGATTTGAGCGTGGAGGACTTCACGGCAGAGCCCTATCCCGCCGCCAGCTTTTCCCCAAGCCTGTTTCCGGGGCTGTTTTAGGGGGTTTAAACCACTGGAATCGCGTTTTGAATCCCCGAACTTAACCCTTCGTTCAATTTTCTTATGGTAAGATGAGGAAAATAGGGTTAAGCTGTTAAAAATCAGTTAAGAATCTCGGTTCTCGTTGATGCTTTAACACTTGCCCGTGGGCAAGCTTAGGGGGCTATACAATGAAATCACAATTCGTCGGCGGCGCGCAGACCACAGGCCTTGATGATTACCTCTGCACTTCTCTTCAGTGTATGAGCATCGACAGCCGTCATGGCGTCAGCGGCACGGAGCGCAAGAGCATCCAAGCCATGCAGGATTTTGCGGCGGCAAACCCCGACAAAGTCAACACCGCACGCCTGAACGCCTGGGCGGACAAAGTCCTCTCCAGCGACACGTCCGGCAAACCGGCCACGACGCCGCGCAACAAACACGGCATGAACGGCGGCATGTAAACCGCCCGGCTGCCTGAAACAAGTTTCAAAAAAACCCGCCCGATAACGGCGGGGTTTTTTTTTCCTCTTTTTTTTTTTAAAAAAAA
>DQGU01000238.1:0-3504 GCA_003524565.1 Rhodospirillaceae bacterium | reverse complement strand
ACGGCGGTTTTTTTCATGCCTCTTTCGCATTTCAAAACATGACCGGAGAAAGCCGATGCCCGTCCCGATTTGGGCGGGGCGTTATATCGGACTGCCTTTCCGCGACCACGGACGCGACCGCAGCGGGCTTGACTGCTGGGGTCTTGTGCGGCTGGTGATGGCGGAGCAGTTTTCAATCGCCCTGCCGTCGCTTGCTGCGGAATACGAACATACCCTTGCCCTTGACGACATCAGCGGCATCATCCGCCGCCAGATACCCGCGTGGCAGGAAGTGCCGCAGGGCCACGAAACCTGCGGCGATGTGGTTGTGCTGCGGCTGCATGGTTTGCCGCTGCATGTCGGCGTGGTTTTGGGCGACGGATACATGTTGGATGTCGAGGCACGCATCGACAGCGCCATCGAAAAATACGACCAGCTGCGCTGGAAAGACCGCCTTTACGGATTTTACCGCCACCGCGCAGCGCAAAACGCCGCCGCGCCCGCAGGATAAAAAAACATGACCACACCCGCAAAAAACGCCGCGCCCGCCGCCGCGGACCTCACGCTTTGTTTCCATGCGCACCCCTTCGCGCCGGAGCGCACACATGCGCGCCTGCCCGCCGGACAAACGCTGGATGCGCTTGTCGCCGCCTGCGGCATCGCGCCCGAACTGCGCCCGTATTTGCATGCCTTTATCGACGGGCATCATATTCCGCGCGAAAACTGGGCGCGGCTGCGCCCGCGTGCGGGCACGACGTTGACACTGCGCATGGTGCCGATGGGCGGTGGCGGTGGTAAAAACCCGCTGCGCACCGTTTTGTCGCTGGCGCTGGTCGTTGCAAGCCCGGTGATTGCGGGTGCTATCGCCGGGGCGCTGGGCGTCGGTGCGCAGGCTGCCTTTATGGGCATCAGCGCGGCGCGGCTGATTACGGCGGGGGTGAATATCGCAGGCCGGCTGGCGCTGAACGCCCTTGCCCCGCCCGGCAAGCCGCGTTTTGGCCTTGGACAGGCCGAGAGCCCGACGCTGTTTTTGCAAGGCGCGCGCAATCAGGCCACCCCCTTTGGCCGCGTGCCGCGTGTGCTGGGGCGACACCGTTTTGTGCCGCCGCTGGGCGCACTGCCCTATACCGAAACCGCGGGCAACGACCAATACCTGCGCATGATTTTTATCTGGGGCTATGGGCCGCTTGAAATCACCGATTTGCGCATCGGTGAAACCCCGCTGTCGGAATTCGAAGATGTTGAAATTGAAACGCGCAGCGGTTGGCCGGATGATGCGCCGCTGACGCTTTACAGCACCAGCGTGATGCAAAACGACATGGAAGTCGTGCTGCGCGAAGAAAACGGCTATGCCCTGCGCACGACCGAAAGCGAAGCCGATGAAATTTCCGTCGATTTGACCCTGCCGCGCGGACTGGTCGGATTTAACGGCAGCGGCAAGAAAATAGCCGCCGACGTCGCAGTCGAAGTGCAATACAGCCCCGCTGGCGAAAACAGCTGGAGCGCGGCCAGCAGCGCCTATACCGCCATCGACGCCCGCCACGTCACGCTGGCAGCCAAGCCGGATGTTTACAAGAAAAACGGAAAATCCTACACCGCCAGCCGCACCGACCGCATCGTAATGGACGCCGCGAGCGGCACGCTGAAGGTTTTGAAGGGCAGCCTTTACCGCACCAGCCACGACACCGCGCCGCCCGAACTGCCCAAGGTCGCAGCGGGATACCTGCCGGTTGCGCGCATAGAGCGGCGTTCGGACGATTCAGACATCATTCCAGCCGACCGCATCACGGACGAGCGCGACAGCGCGCAAGAGCGTTTTGAAGCGGCGGGCGATTTCGCCGCCGGTACGTCGTTTAACGCGAACCGCATCGAAATTTCTGCGGGCGGTTTGCGCTATCCCGGTTTCAGCCTGAGCGCGAAGCAAAGCGCCGCCGTGCGCCAGAGCCTGAGTTTCCGCGTGCCGCGCGGCCGCTATGACGTGCGCCTGCGCCGCGTCACGCCCGACAGCGACGATGACCGCACGTTCAATGACACTGTCTGGACGGCGCTGCGCAGTTTGCGCTATGCCTATCCGGTGCGCATACAAGGGCTTGCGATGACCGCCCTGCGCATCAAGGCGACCGACCAGCTGAACGGTATTCTGGACAGGCTGAGCGGCGTTGTTGAATCCATCCTGCCGGACTGGGACGGCACGGATTGGGTTTTGCAGCCCACAGCCAACCCCGCATCGCTGTACCGCCACGCCCTGCAAGGGGCGGGCAATGCGCGCCCGCTGGCCGATAGCCGCATAGACATCGGCCGCCTTGCCGCATGGCACGAAGCCTGCGCAGCCGAGGGGCGGGAATTCAACGCCGTTATCGATTACGACACGTCGCTGCGCGAGGTTTTGCAGGACATCGCCGCCGCCGGCCGCGCATCGCCCAGCCTGACCGACGGCAAATGGAGCATTGTCGAAGACCGCCCGCAAAGCGTGCCCGTGCAGCATTTCAGCCCGCGCAATACATGGGGGTTTCAGGGGCGCAAGGCCTTCGACGAAGTGCCGGACGGTTTGCGCGTGCGTTTCATCAACCGCGCCAAAGACTGGCGGCAGGATGAAAGGCTCGTGTTCAAGGACGGCGTCACCGCCGAAACCGCCCTGCGCTATGAAACCATCACCCTGCCCGGCGTCACCGACGCGCAGCAGGCATGGCGTGACGGCAGGTATCATCTGGCCAGCGCGATTTTGCGGCCTGAAACCTATACGTTTTGCTGCGATATCGAACATATCGTCTGCACCCGCGGCGATATGGTGCGCTTTACGCACGATGTGCCGATGTTCGGCCTTGCCGCCGCGCGCGTGACCGCGCTGCAGAGGCTGGAAAGCGACGAAACGCGCATCGGCGCTTTCACGCTGGATAACGAAGTCGAGATGGAGGCGGATAAGAATTACGCCCTGCGCCTGCGCCGTGCGGACGGGTCTTCGATTGTGCTTGCGCTGGAAACGGCAGAGGGGGTGCATAAAACGCTGCATCTTTCCGCCCCGCAAACGCCCGACGCGCTGGCGATTGCGGCGGGCGACCTTGCCCTGTTCGGAGAAAGCGGGCAGGAAAGCGTGGCGCTGATTGTGCGCGGTATCGAACCTATGGGCGATTTGGCCGCACGCATCACCTGCGTGGATGCCGCACCGGAAATCCATCTGGCGGACAAGGGCGTCATTCCCGCGTTTTCAAGCCAGATTTCGGTGCCGCCCGAACTGCGCCGCCCGCCCGCGCCGCAGCTGACGACGCCGCAGACGGCGGCGCTGAAAGCTGAAATGACGGGCACACAGGGCAGCGACGCTGAAAGCCGTTTGCTGATAAACCTTGCCGCGCATGATTTTCCGCAAACGCTGTCGCTGCGCGCGGACATCCGCGCCAAGGATGAAAGTTTTTTCAGCCCCGCCGAAATATCCCGCGCCGCCGATGGCCGCGCCGTGATTGAGCATCTGCGCGAGGGGGAAACATACGATCTGCGCCTGCGTTACGTCAGCCAGAGTGGTGGTTTTTC
>DQGU01000030.1:16499-16745 GCA_003524565.1 Rhodospirillaceae bacterium | reverse complement strand
TGGAACTTGCCGTCGATCAGGCGCGCCCCTGCCGTGCCCAAGGAATCCGCGCAGCGCCGCTATGTGATTGTCGTCGATGCGGGGCACGGCGGCGTGGACCCGGGCGCGGTTTCCGACAGCGGGGTGCATGAGAAAAACATCACCCTTGCGATTGCACGCGAACTGCGCCGCCAGCTGGAAGAAACCGGCCGCTATAAAGTCGTCATGACCCGTGACCGCGATGTGCAGATGCGCCTGCGCGACCGC
>DQGU01000030.1:16020-16285 GCA_003524565.1 Rhodospirillaceae bacterium | reverse complement strand
GCAGATGCGCCTGCGCGACCGCCTTGAGCTGGCGCGTAAGGTCCGCGCCGACCTTTTTGTCTCTCTGCATGCCGATAAAATCCAGCGCGCAAACGTGCGCGGGGCGTCTATCTACACTTTGTCGCGCACGGCTTCGGACGCCGAATCCGCCCGCCTTGCCGAACGTGAAAACACGGCGGGCGTCGTCGCGGGGGTTGACCTCAGTTCTGAAAGTCAGGAGATAGCGGGTATCCTCCTCGACCTTGCCATGCGCGAGAAAATGAAT